>DATMJT010000627.1:0-5068 GCA_035553735.1 Pilimelia sp. | reverse complement strand
TCGGCGCCGGTGCCGCGGCGCTGCCGACCCCGGGACCGGCGTCGGCAGCGGTGGGCGTGGGCGCGCCGCGGCGACCGGTGCGGTGCGGCGGCGTACCCGGCCGGGTGACCGCGGCCGCGCCGCGGGCCGGCGGGCGGTACCGTGCTGGCACCGCGCGGCCGGCGGCGCCGGGCCGCCGGTGCGGGCGACGGTGGGAGGTGGGCCGGTGAGCAGCACCCGGCGGGTGCCGGAGACCCGCCTCATGGCGGCCGACGAGCTGTCCGCCGACGACGCCTGGCACGCGCTGCGCCGCCACGGCGGCTGGCACCTGCTGCGCGACGCGTTCGTCCGGTTCCGGTACGGCGACGGGTTCAGTCACGCCCGCGCCCTGGGCCTGCAGCTGTGCCTGGCGGGGGTTCCGTTCCTCATCGCGCTGACCGGGCTGGCCGGCGAGCTGGGGCTGCGCGAGGGCGGCCTGGTGGTGGCCGACACCGTGCTGGCCCTGACCCCCGGGGTCAGCGACGCGCTGGTGACCGACCTGCTGGTGGCCCACCGGCGGGCCGAGGACATCGGCGAGGTCGCGCTGGTGCTCGGCCTGCTCACCGGGTTGGCGGCGCTGACCACCGCGATGGCCCAGTTCGAGCGCGGCGCGAACCGGATCTACGGGGTGGAGCGCGACCGTCCCGTGGGTCGCAAGTACGCCCGCGCGGCGGCGCTGGCCCTGGCCGCGGGCGTGCCGGCCCTGACCGGCTTCCTGCTCCTGGTCGGCGGCGGCGCGCTGGGCGCCTCGGTGCAGCGCCGCTACGGCTGGGGCGCCGCCGCCCACCTCGTCTTCGACATCGTGCGCTGGCCGGCGAGCCTGGGGCTGACGGTGATCGCCGTGGCGGTGCTGTTCCGGCACGCCCCGCGCCGCCGCCAACCCAGCCTGTCCTGGCTGCTGTGTGGCGCCGGGCTGGCCACCGCACTGTGGTGGCTGGTCAGCGCGCTGCTCGCGGCCTACGTCTCGGCCAGCGACGCGTTCGGGGCCACCTACGGCGCCCTCACCGGGATCATGGCGATGCTGCTGTGGGCGAACCTCACCGGCCTGTCCCTGCTGCTCGGGGTGGCGTTCGCCGCGCAGCTGGAGGCGTGCCGGGTGGGCGCGCCGCAGCCGGCGGGCCCGGACCGGTGGCGCCCGGCCTCGGCGCCGGCGCCGCGGCGCGCTGTAGCGCGACCGGCGTCGACCGCACCCGCCGGCCGGGCCCCGGCACCCCCCGGCCGGGCCGGCGCGGCTGCGCCGACGGAGCGGGCGTAGCCGCGCCGGCCGCCGGGTAGAAGGGCCGCACCCGTCCCCCGGAGGCTGCCCGTGATCACCGACACCTGGCCGTCGCGCATCCGCTTGTCCCGCGTACGCCCGCTGCGGCGCTTCACCGGTCGGTCCCTCGCCGGCCTGGCCGCGGTGGTCGGTGCCGGCACCGGATTCGGCCTGCTGCTCATGCTGGTGCGCCTGCACTGGGCGCCCCTGTACCAGGTCGACCACGACGTGGCGGCGTGGCTCAACCAGCGGGTGGCCGGCAACGGCCCGCTGGTCACGGTGCTGCAGGCGGTCACCGACCTGGGCGGGCGGCCGATCATGCTGTGGCTGGTCGGCGTGGCCGCGGTCGGCCTGCTCATCCGCCGTCAGCCCCGCCTGGCGATCTTCCTGGCGGTCACCGGCGCGGGCGCGCTGTTCCTCGACCCCTCCCTGAAGCTCCTGGTCGGCCGGCTGCGCCCGGTGGTGGACCTGCCGGTGGCCAGCGCCCCCGGCAACAGCTTCCCGAGCGGACACGCACTGGGCTCCATGGTCGCGTACGGCGCACTGGTGCTGGTATTCCTGCCGGCCGTGCGGCCCCGGCTGCGCCCGGTCCTGGTCGCCGTGGCGGCCCTGGTGGTGGCCGCGGTGGGCGCCACCCGGGTCGCGCTGGGCGTGCACTTCCTGTCCGACGTGCTCGGCGGCTGGCTGCTGGGCCTGGCCTGGCTCGGCATCGTCGCGTACGCGTTCCAGCTCTGGCGCGGGGAGACCGGGCGCCCGGTGCCGCCGCTGCGGCAGGGGCTCGAACCCGAGGCGGCCGGCGAGATCGCCCCGGCGCCGCGGGAGCGGCACCTGCTGCCGCACCCGCTGGCCGGCTGGGCGCAGATCCTGACCGGCTGGGTGCTGGTCTTCGGCGTGCTGTTCCTGATCGGCACGCTGGTCAGCCGGTACACCCAGGGCACCGTGGTGCACCGCCTCGACCTGGCGGTGGTGGACTGGTTCGCCCGCCACCGCGTCCAGTGGCTCGACCAGCTCAGCTACCTGTGGAGCAAGGCCGGCGACACGCACGCGATCCTCGCCGTGTCCCTGGTGTTCTGCCCGCTGGCGCTGGCCGTGGTACGCCGCTGGCGGCCGGTGCTGTTCCTGGCCGTGCTGATGTTCGGGGAGCTGTCGCTGTTCCTGGCCACCTCGGCGGCGGTGGACCGGCCCCGGCCGCCGGTGCCGCACCTGGACGGGCCGCTGCCCACCTCCAGCTTCCCGTCCGGGCACATCGCCGCGACCATGTGCCTGTACGTCGGCATCGCCGTGCTGGTGGTGCCGCGGGCGCCGCGCTGGGGCCGCTGGCTGGCGGTGACCGCGGCGGTGGTCATGCCGGCCGGCGTGGCGCTGTCGCGGATGTACCGGGGCATGCACCACCCCACCGACCTGCTCGGCGCCGCCGTGCTCACCGCGCTGTGGGTCACCCTGCTGTGGTGGGTGGTCCGCCCCAACGAGGACCTCGACGACGCGGCGGCGCCGGTCGCCGGGCGGCGCGCCCCGCGCGCCGCGGCGCCGACCCACGCGCCAGCGCCGCGGCGGCCGCTCCCGGGCGCGGCCGCGGGCGCGGCCGCGGCGCGCGAGCCCAACAGGCTGCCGGACCGATGGGCGCGGCCGCCGCGGCCGGCGACCGGACCCGGCCGCACCGCCCCGGAGCACGTCGGCGGGCGGCCGGCGAGCGGCGACGCCGGGTAGCCGGCTCAGCCGCCCCGCCAACGCCGTCGATCGTCGCCGTGGCCCGCACCCGGACCCTCCGGAAGGGCCGGTCACGGACACCGGTCGTGGTGCCTTGCGGGTGTCGCGGCGAACAGCCTCAGCCGGCGCGCAGGGCCTCGGCCACGCCCGGCTCGACCGGACCGAGGTGCACCGGCTCGCGGGCGGACAGCGCGTCCCACGCCGCCTTCACCGCCGCCGGGTACTCGCGCAGGGCGCCCCGGCGCCACGGCTCGCGGTAGCCGCGCACGGAGTCGTCGCCGACTCCGACGGCCCGGATGCCCGCGTGCCGGCACAGGGTCACGGCGCGGGCCACGTGAAAGGACTGCGTCACCACGACCGCCTCCGTCACCCCGAAGACACGCCGGGCCCGTACGCAGCTGTCGTAGGTGTCGAAGCCGGCGTGGTCGAGCACGACGCGCTCGGCGGGCACGCCGGCGGCCACCAACCAGTCGCGCATCGCGCCGGGCTCGTCGTACTCCCAGCGGCCGTGGTCCCCGGAGACCAGCAGGGCCCGCACCTTGCCGGTGTCGTAGAGCCGCTTGGCCAGCGCCAGGCGGGCCGCCAGGAAGGCCGACGGGCTGCCGTCGGCGTTGACCTGGGCGCCGAGCACGATGCCGACCGCCGCCGGGGGCACCGACGCCGCGTCGAACACCCGGTCGTGCGCCCCCAGCCGCACCCACAGGCCGCTGCCGACCAGCGCGGCCAGGACCGCCACCGCGCCGAGCGCGGTGGCGCGCAGCACCCGGCCGCGCCAGCGCCGGGGGTGCCGCGACGGCGGACGGCGAGTGGGCATGAGCCCGATCATGCCGCAACGGGCTGCGAGGCGGCTACCCCGGAGACGGTGGGCCCGCGGTGACGGCTCGGCGCGCCGGCCCACCCGCCGGTCGGCGCCCGCCACGGCGACAGACGATCAACTCGCCCGCGGCCGGCACCACGGTCAGCCCGCGCGGCGGCGGGCGCGCCGGGCGGCCAGCTCGTCACCCACGGGCGGCACCGGGGCCGCGGCGGCGGGCGCCTCCGGCAGGGCCGGCTCGGCGGGCAGGTGCGACAGCGAGCCCTCGATCTCCTTGAACGCGCCCCCGATGGCGATGCCGAACACGCCCTGGCCGCCCTGGAGCAGGTCCACGACCTCCTCCGGCGAGCGGCACTCGTACACCGTGGTCCCGTCCGAGATGAGGGTGATGCCGGCCAGGTCGCCGACCCCGCGGGAGCGTAGCGTCTCGATGGCCTTGCGGATGTTCTGCAGGGAGACCCCGGCGTCCAGCAGCCGCTTGACGACCTTGAGGACCACCAGGTCGCGGAAGGAGTAGAGCCGCTGGGTGCCCGAGCCGGAGGCGTCCCGGATGCTCGGCACGACCAGCGCCGTACGGGCCCAGTAGTCGAGCTGCCGGTAGCTGATGCCGACCGCATGGCAGGCGGTCACTCCGCGGTAGCCCACGGTGGTGTCGTCGTCCGCCGCGCCGTCGGTGCGGCACTGGGCGTCGGTCCCGGGCTGACTGGAGGCCCCCGCCTCCGGGTCTCGCGGCTGGTGCATGCGACTAACCTCCCCGGTATGGCCGCGCGGCCCCCGGGGCCGCGTCAGCCGGTACCTGACAACCCTATAGCGCAGATGAGGGATGACCGGGGAGGCTTTGCCGCGACACGCCGCGTGCGGATGATCGCCCACGGCGAGGCCGCGGCCGGGAGGGCGGCCGCGGGGCCGCGGGCTTCAGCCGGCGAAGTCCTCGGGACGGACCTGGTCCAGGAACTCCCGGAACTTCTCGACCTCGTCCTCCTGCTCGTCGGGGATGACGATGCCCGCGTCGGTGAGCACCTGCTCGGCACAGCGGATCGGGGCGCCCACCCGCAGCGCCAGGGCGATCGAGTCGCTCGGCCGGGCGGAGACCCGCACGCCGTCGCCGATGAGCAGGTCGGCGTAGAAGACGTTCTCCTTCAGCTCGGTGATCTCCACGGCGCGCAGCGGCGCGCGGAGCGCGGCCAGCACGTCGCGCAGCAGGTCGTGGGTCAGCGGGCGGGCGGGCTTGACGCCCTGCTGCTCGTACGCGATCGCGGTGGCCTCCACCGCGC
>DATMJT010000626.1:0-5379 GCA_035553735.1 Pilimelia sp. | reverse complement strand
GCGCAGGCGGGCCGGTGGGCCGCCGACCGGCGGCCCACCGGCCCGCCTGCGCCGACCAACCGGCCGTTCCGGGAAGCGGCCCACCGGCGCCGGCCGACCCGGCCGACCCACGCAGGGCCGCCGGGCCGCGGCCCCGTCGCGATGGCGGCCCGCGCCGGTCGCCGCCAGTACCGTGCCGCCCGCGCGGCGGTCGCCGGCGGGGCGGGTTGCCCGCCGCCCACCCGACGCCCCCCGGGGCGTACACTCGCTCCTGGCGGCCACCCGTGGTGGCCGACCTCGCGCGCTTTCTCCACGTCCTGCCGTGGGGCGGCGGCCACCCTGGTCCCGTGTGTCCGGGCCCACCACGGCCGGCGACTGAGCGCCAGGACGGTGGCCACCCGGCCACCGTGACAACCAGGGACAATCTAGGAGCATCCCACCATGGCCGTCGTGACCATGCGCCAACTGCTGGAGAGCGGTGTCCACTTCGGGCACCAGACCCGGCGGTGGAACCCGAAGATGAAGCGGTTCATCTTCACCGAGCGCAACGGCATCTACATCATCGACCTGCGGCAGACCCTCGACTACATCGAGAAGGCGTACGGGTTCGTCCGCAACACCGTGGCCGAGGGTGGCAGCATCCTCTTCGTCGGCACCAAGAAGCAGGCCCAGGAGGCGATCGCCGAGCAGGCGACCCGGGTCGGGCAGCCGTACGTGAACCACCGCTGGCTCGGCGGCATGCTGACCAACTTCCAGACGGTCTACAAGCGGCTGCAGCGGATGAAGGAGCTGGAGGCGCTCGGCGACCTCTCCGGCACCGCGGCCGGCTACACCAAGAAGGAGACGCTCCAGCTCTCCCGCGAGAAGATCAAGCTGAGCCGCACGCTCGGTGGGCTGCGGGACATGCAGCGGGTGCCGTCCGCCGTCTGGGTGATCGACACCAAGAAGGAGCACATCGCCGTTGACGAGGCCCGCAAGCTGGGTATTCCGGTGATCGCCGTGCTCGACACCAACTGCGACCCGGACGAGGTCGACTTCCCGATCCCGGGCAACGACGACGCGATCCGCTCGGCGGAGCTGCTGACGAAGGTCATCGCCTCCGCGGTGGCCGAGGGCCTGATCGCCCGCTCCGGCCGGGCCACCCGCGGCGGCGCGGAGGAGAAGCCGGAGCCCGGTGTCATCGCCGCCGACGAGCCGCTGCCGGAGTGGGAGCGGGAGTTGTTGGAAGGCGCGGAGAAGAAGGCTGAGGAGCCGGCCGGCGTCGCCGCCGAGTGAGCCCGCCCGCCGAGTGAGCCGCCCGCCGCGGGCGCCGGACCGGCGCCCGCGGCGACCCGCCGACCGTCGGCAGGACCCAGCACAAGAGCCGTCACCGAAGACCGAGCTGAAGAGAGAGTCATGTCCAACTTCACCGCCGCCGACGTCAAGCGGCTCCGGGACCTCACCGGCGCCGGCATGATGGACTGCAAGAAGGCGCTCGAGGAGGCCGAGGGCGACTTCGACAAGGCCGTCGAGATCCTGCGGATCAAGGGCGCCAAGGACGTCAACAAGCGGGCCGGCCGCACGACGGCCAACGGCCTGGTGGCCCACTCGGGCAAGGCGCTGCTGGAGCTGAACAGCGAGACCGACTTCGTCGCCAAGAACGACGAGTTCGTGGCGCTGGCGCAGCAGCTGGTCGAGCACGGCGAGCGGGCCGGTGCCACCGACGCCGAGTCGCTGCTGGCGACCACGCTGCCCGACGGTCGCACCGTGGCCGCCGCGGTGCAGGACCTGTCCGCCAAGATCGGCGAGAAGCTGGTGCTCAACCGCTTCGCGGTGCTCGACGGCGACGTGGCGGTCTACCTGCACCGCAAGAGCCCGGACCTGCCGCCGCAGGTGGGCGTGCTGGTCGAGTACACCGGCCGCAGCGACGAGGCGGCCGACGCCGATGCCCGGGCGGTGGCCATGCAGATCGCGGCCATGCGCCCGAAGTACCTGCGCCGCGACGACGTCCCGGCCGAGGTTGTCGAGACCGAGCGGCGGATCGCCGAGCAGACCGCCCGCGAGGAGGGCAAGCCGGAGGCGGCGCTGCCGAAGATCGTCGAGGGCCGGGTCAACGCGTTCTTCAAGGACTTCGTGCTGCTGGAGCAGGCCTCGGTGGCCGACCAGAAGAAGTCGGTCCGGCAGGTGGTGGCCGACGCCGGCATCGAGGTGACCCGGTTCGTCCGGTTCGAGGTTGGCCAGGCCTGATCCGGCCCGGTCAGCCCGGTGTGGCCCGGTCAGCCCGGTGTGGCCCGGCCAGGCCGGTGTGGCCCGGCCAGGCCTGCTGCGGCCCGCTGGGCCGGTAGGCCCGGCCCGCTCGGCCGGTGGGGCCCGGCCAGCCGGATCGGTCCGGCTGGCCCGCCAGGGCCTCGGCCTGGCGGGTCGTCGGGCCGGTACCGCCGGGTCGGGCGGACGGGGCCGGACCTGCGTGTCGACGACGGGGAGGTCGGGTGTACGGACGCACCACGGCCTCCCCGCCGCGTATGCGTCGAGAAGTAGTCCACAACGGAAGGCGGGTCGGATGACGGTGGCCACCGAGCAGGAAGCTCCCGCAGCGGAAGGGCAGGCGCCCCGGCCGGCGCGCCCCCGGCGGGTGGTGTTGAAGCTGTCGGGTGAGGTCTTCGGCGGCGGGGCCATCGGCGTCGACCCCGACGTCGTGCAGTCCATGGCGCGCCAGATCGCCACCGTCGTGCGGCGGCACGGCGTGCAGGTGGCCGTCGTGGTGGGCGGCGGGAACTTCTTCCGCGGCGCCGAGCTGCAGAAGCGGGGGATGGACCGGGCCCGGGCCGACTACATGGGCATGCTCGGCACGGTGATGAACTGCCTGGCGCTGCAGGACTTCCTGGAGAACGAGGGCGTCGAGACCCGGGTGCAGTCGGCGATCACGATGGCCCAGGTGGCCGAGCCGTACATCCCGCTGCGGGCGATCCGGCACCTGGAGAAGGGCCGGGTGGTGATCTTCGGCGCCGGTGCCGGCATGCCGTACTTCTCCACCGACACCGTCTCGGCCCAGCGCGCGCTGGAGATCCACGCCGACATCGTGCTGATGAGCAAGAACGGCGTGGACGGCGTCTACACCGCGGACCCGCGGGCGGACCCGAGCGCGCGCAAGCTCGACACCGTGACGTTCGCCGAGGCGCTGCGCAAGGGGCTGCGGGTGGCCGACGCTGCGGCGTTCAGCCTGTGCATGGACAATGGGCTGCCGATGCTGGTCTTCGGCGCCGAGGGGCCCGACACGATCATCCGCGCGCTCAGCGGCGAGCGGATCGGCACGCTGATCACGGCCGCCTGAGCGGCCGACGCCCGCACCGATCGGCCAGTTGCCGATCAGCCACAGAAGGAGGCGAGTAGAGCCGGTGATCGACGAGACGCTCTTTGCGGCCGAGGAGAAGATGGAGCGCGCGATCGAGCACGCCAAGGAGGAGTTCGCCGCCGTGCGAACCGGCCGGGCGACCCCCGCGATGTTCTCCAAGATCGTGATCGACTACTACGGTGCGCCGACCCCGCTGCCGCAGATGGCCTCCATCGGCATCCCGGAGCCGCGCATGGTGATCATCAAGCCGTACGACAACGGGCAGCTGGCCGCGATGGAGCGGGCCATCCGCGACTCCGACCTCGGCGTCAACCCGAACAACGAGGGCACCCAGCTGCGCATCCTGCTGCCGCAGATGACCGAGGAGCGGCGCCGCGACATGATCAAGGTGGTGCGGCACAAGGGCGAGGAGGCCAAGGTGGCCGTCCGCAACGTGCGCCGCAAGGCCAAGGAGGAGCTGGACCGCATCGTCAAGGACGGCGAGGCGGGCGAGGACGACGGGCGGCGCGCGGAGAAGGAGCTCGACGACCTGACACACAAGTACGTCGGGCACATCGACGAGCTGGTCAAGCACAAGGAGACCGAGCTGCTCGAGGTCTGACCGGTCATCGGGGGCCTGGGCCCACCCGGCCGCTCCGTCGCCGGGCGCTGGCGCCCCGGCCGCCCCGGGCTCTCGCGTACGCTCGGCACCGTACGCCCGGTAGGGAACCCCGCGACCGGCCGGGCGGCGTCGAGGGCGTGGGGGCGGCGTCCGGCGCGACGGCACGCGAACGTAGACGACGGCGAGGTTCGATGGCACACCCCGACCCCCACGGCTCGCCGGGGACCACCGACCGGCCGGACCCGGACCGACACCCCGCCCGGCCCGGCGCCGCCGCGCTCGACGCCTACCCGCCCGGGGCGGCCTACCGCAGCCGACCCGGCGCCCCGGATGTCGGCGTACCCACCGGCCCGTGGCCGCCGCCGGCCCCTTCCGCCGACCGGTCGCCGCCGGTCGCTTCCGCCGACCGGTCGCCGTCGGCCGCCGCGGTGGACCGGCTGCCGCAGGTGTCGGCCGAGCCGCTTCCCGAGCGCCCGCGGCGCCCCGGTCCGGGACGCCGTCGGGCGCCCCGCGGCCGCCGCGGCCGGGAGGCGGCCGCCCGCAGTCGCGGGCGACCCAGCCGGGCGGGCCGGAACCTGCCCGCCGCCATCGGGGTGGGCGTGGGCCTGGCCGCGCTCGTGCTCGCCCCGCTGTTTCTCTGGCGGCCGGGCTTCCTGCTGGTGGTCGGCGTCGCGGTCGCGGTGGCCACCTGGGAGCTGGCCGCCGCCATCCGCGCCGGCGGGGCTCGGGCCCCGCTTCCGCCGCTGCTCGCGGGCGGGCTCGGCATGGTGGCGCTGGCGTGGTTCGTCGGCCTGGACGCGCTGGCCCTGGGGCTGCTGGTCACGGTGCTCGCGTGCATGGTGTGGCGGCTGGCCGACGGACCGGCCAACTACCAGCAGGATGTCGGCGCCGCCACCCTGATCGCGGTGTACGTGCCGTTCCTCGCCGGCTTCGGCGCGCTGCTGGCGGCGCCGCCGGACGGCGACCTGCGGGTGCTGGCCACGCTGGCCGCCGTGGTGCTGTCCGACACCGGGGGGTACGTCGCCGGCGTGCTGCTCGGCCGCCACAAGATGGCCCCCTCGGTGAGCCCCGGCAAGTCCTGGGAGGGCTTCGGCGGCTCGGTGCTGGCCAGTGCCCTGGGCAGCGCACTGCTGCTGCTCCTGCTCTTCGACGTGGCGTGGTGGCGGGGCGCGCTGTTCGGCCTGGCCCTGGCCGCGGCGGCCGTGCTCGGCGATCTGGCGGAGTCGCTGGTCAAGCGCGACCTGGGGGTCAAGGACATGAGCCGGCTGCTGCCCGGGCACGGCGGGCTGATGGACCGGCTGGACTCGATCCTGTTCGCCGTGCCCGTCGGTTACCTGCTGCTCTCGCTGTTCGCTCCGGCCGCCGGCTGACCGTCGTGGCGCGCAGCCCCGCCGCCGACCGGGTCGGCACCTCGGTCGGTGTACGCATTCGGCGGCCGGAGCGAACAGCGAGAGCAGCAGGTAACCGA
>DATMJT010000625.1:0-7972 GCA_035553735.1 Pilimelia sp. | reverse complement strand
CCCCACGGCAGCGGATCAGTCGCCCCCCACCGCCCGAATCGGTGTCCCGCGGTCAGCGTGTCCACGGCGGCCACCACGCTGGCCGGCGCGATGCCGGCCAGGCACGGGTGCCCGGCCACCGGGCAGCGCGCCGCCCGGCTGTGCCGGCAGGCGGCCGCGGCGTCGCCCAGCCGCACCCACGGCACGCGGTACGGCCCCCACTGGCCGAACGGGACGGTGGGCGCGAACAGACTGACCACCGGGGTGCGCACCGCGGCGGCCAGGTGGGCGGGGCCGGTGTTGCCGACCACCGCACAGGCCGCGCGGGCCAGGACCGCGGCCAGCACCGGCATGCTGGTCCGGCCACCCAGGTCCAGGGCGACGTCCCCGGCCACCGCGGCGGACAGCGCCCGCTCTGCGGGGGTGCCGGTGACCACCACCCGATAGCCCGCGGCGGCCAGCGCGGCGACGAACTCCCCGCAGCGCTCCGGCGGGCACGCGCGGGCCGGAACGCTGGCGCCCGGGTGCACCACGACGTACCCGGGCTCGGCCAGCTCCGCGGGCAGCTGCCGGACGGCCGCGGCCAGGTCGCGGTCGCGCAGCCGCAGCGCGTACTCGTCGTCGGGCGGCAGCGGGAAGCCCGCCGCGGCCGCCAGCGAGAGCGCCCGCTCGGGCTCCGGGATGCCCAGCGGCACCCGGTGCCGCACGTCCAGCAGCGCGCCCGGGTAGTCGTCGCTGATCGCGCTGATCCGGCCGATCCCGGCCAGGCGCAGCAGCAGCGCGGTGGGCAGCGGAGACTGGTGGAACGACGTGAAGACGACCGCCTCGGTCGCCCCGGTCGCCGCGATCCGCGCGCTCACCGCGGCCACCTCCGCCGGGTCGACCGGGGGCGGCTCCGGGTCGATCCACGGGGTGCGCCACTCGATGATCTCGTCGACGCCCGGCAGCAGCTCGGCGGCGGCCCGGCCGCGCGGGCCGCACAGCAGCACCACCCGGTCGGCGGCGGCGGCCACGGCGCGGATGGCCGGTCCGGTGACCAGCACGTCGCCGGCCGAGTCGGGGCGCACGACCAGGACACAGCGCGGGCGCCGGGGCCCGGCGCCCGCGTCGGGGAAACCCCCGGCAACAAGCCGGTGCCGGCGTAGGATCAGGTCGACGGCGCCGGACAGGTCGCCGGCGACCTGCGGGGCGGCGGCCACCTCGCCGGCCAGGGTCACCTCGGTCGGCACCAGGATCCCGGCCGCGCCGGCCGCGCCGGCCGCGGCCATGTCCCGGCCGATGTCGCCCACCACGACACAGCGGGCGGGCGTGGTGCCCAGCGCGGCGGCGGCCGCGCGCACCAGGCCGGGCGCGGGCTTGCGGCACCGGCAGCCGTCGCCGTCGTCGTGGGGGCACACCTGCCAGGTGTCGAACGGGCCCAGCAGCTCCTCGATCCGGGCGTGCACCCGGGCCAGGTCCGCGGCGGTGAACCGCCCCTTGGCCAGTCCGGACTGGTTGGTCACCACGCCCAGTCGCAGTCCGGCGGCGCGCAGCCGGTCCAGCGCCGCGCGGGCCCCGGGCATCGGCTCCACCAGCGCGGGATCGCCGTTGTAGGGCACGTCGCGCACCAGCGTGCCGTCACGGTCGAAGAGCACTGCGTCGAACAGGGCCGGGGCCCGGCGCGCCTCGGCGCCGCCGGACCGGGACGCCGGGCCGCCTCGCCGGGCCCGGCCGTCCAGCGAGGGGTCCAGGTGGTCGCGCGGCTCGGCGTCCTCACCGCCGCGCACCACCTCGTCGTCGTCTCGTCGCCCCTCGTCGTCTCGCACCTCGTGCGATTGCCCTGCCGGCCGGGAAGTAAACATCATCGACGGGTCGCCGCGGGCGCCGCCGAGCGCGCCCGCCACCGCCCGACCAGCCAATATGCGCAGGCCAACGGCGGAATCGCCACGCTGGTGGCGACCATCACGGCAATCTCCTGGATGGACCGTGGCCCGGGCCGGATCCGCGCCGCGGCGAACTCCGCGGTACCCAGCAGCCAGGCCGCGCCGGCGCCGGCGACAACGGCCCGGGCCCCCGGCAGCCGGCGTGCGACGGCGGCCGCGCCGAGGGCGGCCAGGCCGGCGGCGGTGACGGCGGCGTGCCGGCGGCGACGCCCCGGCGGCACCTCCAGGCGCTCGCGCCACCGCGGTCCGTAGAGCCGACGCAGCAGCGCGTCGTCGGCGTTGCCCCGCTGGGTGCGAACACTGACCCAGGGACTCTCCGGGCGCACCGGGTGGGTCACCACCCGGCCCCCGACCGCCAGCACCCAGCCGGCCCGGCGAACCCGGTACGCCAGCTCCGCGTCCTCCCGGAACGCGCGCGGGAACCGCTCGTCGAAGCCGCCCACGGCGGCCAGGGCGGCCCGGCGGTAGGCCATGTCGGCGGTGAGCCAGCGGCCGTGCGCCAGTCCGGCGGTCACCCGCTCCCAGTCGGTCGGGCGGCGGTCGGTCGGCAGCGGCACCCGGATCCGACCCTGCACCCCACCCACGCCGGGCGGCCCGGCCAGGTCGACGGCCAGCCGCCGCCACCAGCCGGGCGCGGGCACCACATCGTCGTCGAGGAACACCACCCAGGGGTGCCGGGCGGCCCGCCAGCCCACGTTGCGGGCGGCGGCCGGGCCGGCCCCCGGGCCGGTCAGCACCTTCACCCGGTCGGCCAGCGCCGCCGGCACCGGCAGGGGCGCGTCGGCGCGCCGCCGGTCGTCCACGACCAGGATCTCGGCCTCCCGCGCGAGCGCCGCGGCGCCCTCACTCGCCGGTCCGCCGTGGGCCACCGGTGCCGCCGCCTGCGCCGCGACCTCCGCGGCCCCGTCGCGCAGCAGCGCGGCCAGCAGGTCGTGCAGGCTCGGGCGGCCCACGGTCGGCACGACGACGGTGACGCCGACCGCGTCCGCCGACGCGCGACCCGCCCCGCCCATCACCGCGACGCGGAGAAGGCGCCACCGCGGTGCACCGCGAACGGACCGATGGCCAGCAGGTCCACCGGCGCGGAGCCGAACAGCTCCATCGCCTCCCGCGGGGTGTCCACCATGGGCCGCCCGGCGGTGTTGAGCGACGTGTTGACCACGACCGGCAGCCCGGTCAGCCGCTCGAACTCGGCGAGCAGCTCGGCCACCAGCGGCTCGGTGTCCGGCGACACCGTCTGCACCCGGGCGGTGCCGTCCACGTGGGTCACCGCGGGGATGCGGTCCCGCCACGGCTGGCGGACCTGGTGCACGAACAGCATGTACGGGCTGGGCAGCACGCCCTCGAAGATCTCGGCGGCCCGCTCGGCGCGCACCATCGGGGCGATCGGGCGGAACTGCTCCCGGCCCTTGATGTCGTTCATCCGCGCGGTGGTGTGCCGGTCACCCGGGTGGGCCAGCAGGGAGCGGTGCCCCAGCGCCCGCGGGCCGTACTCGCTGCGGCCCTGGTACCAGGCCACCACGCCGTTGTCGGCCAGCACCCGCGCCGCCTCCACGGCGATCGACTCCGGTCGGCTGTAGGGCAGGGCGGCCCGGCGCAACTCCGCCTCGATCTCGGAGTCCGACCAGCCCCGGCCCAGGTCCGCGCCCGGCATCGGGGTGATCGCGTCGCCGCCGCTGCGGGCCACGTGCAGGGCGGCACCCAGCGCCGTGCCGGCGTCGCCGGCGGCGGGCTGCACCCACACCCGCTCGTACGGGCCCTCGGCGGCCAGCCGGGCGTTGGCCACGCAGTTGAGCGCCACGCCGCCGGCCATGGTCAACGTCCGGGGGCCGCCGGCCGCGTCGTAGAGCCAGCCCGCCAGCTCCAGCAGCACCTCCTCCAGCCGCACCTGCACGCTGCTGGCCAGGTCGGCGTGCTCCTCGCCGAACTCCGTGCCGTCACCGGGTTTGGCCAGCGACGCCCACTCCACCGGCTCGACCGCGAAGCCGCCGTCCCCGGTGGGCCGGATCAGCTCGCGCAGCACCGGCAGGAAGCGCGGCGTGCCGTACGAGGCCAGCGCCATCACCTTGTACTCGTCGCTGGAGCGCAGGAAGCCCAGGTGCGCGGTCAGGTCCTCGTAGAGCAGGCCGAGCGAGTGCGGCAGCTCCTGGGAGAACAGCGGCTCCAGGACGCCGTCGCGGTACACCCCGGCGAGGTGGCTGGCCACCTCGCCGCGGCCGTCGAGCACCAGCACCGCCGTGTCGTCGCCGGGGCGCTGCGGCACCGCCAGCCCCGCCGAGGCGGCATGCGCCACGTGGTGCGGGACGAACCGCACGATGCCGGGGTCGAGCCCGGGCAGCGCGGCGGCGAGGAACTGCGGCGCCCGGGTGGCGTACTCCACCCGCAGCCAGTCCCAGGGGTCGGTGCGCCGCAGGTGCTCCACGTCCCGGCACAGCGACGGGTCGAACGAGTAGCCGACGGCGTCCAGGTCGGACGGCTCCAGCCCGGCGCTCGACAGACACCAGGCGGCCGCCTGCTCGGGCAGCTCCCAGGCGCTGAAGGGCACCGGGCGCTTGCCGTGCTTGCGCCGGCTGAACCGCTCCTCTTCGGCGGCGGCCACCACCCGGCCGTCGACGACGAGGGCGGCGGCCGGGTCGTGGAAGATGGCGTTGATACCGAGAACCCGCATGGCCGCCCGTTACCCCGCGTCACGACTTCTAACCCTGTCCCCGGCGGCCTCGGCCCACGTCGTGACAGTTGCGGCCCACCTCGTGGGGGTTGCTGACCGTGTCCCTTGGCGGCCCACACCCGCGCCGGCCTCCGGCGCCTCGCGGGCGACAGCCCCGGGCGCCTGGCCGGCAACACCCCCGGGCGCCGGCCGCACTGCCGGCCGGCGCCCGCGGGGGCCCGGCGCCGACCGGGCTCCGCAGCCGGCGCGGCGGCGGGGTGCCGGACCGACCCGCGCCGTGTATGACCAGCCCGGGCAGGGTAAAGGACCGTCCGTGGCAGTCACCCAACGCATCGTGCACGCATCCCCGGAGCGGATCTTCGATGTGCTCCGCGACGGCTGGACCTACAGTGACTGGGTGGTCGGCACCGCCCACATCCGGGCCGTGGACCCGCACTGGCCGGCGCCCGGGGCGAACCTCTACCACAAGGCCGGGCCGTGGCCGCTGTCGCTGCGCGACCGCACGGAGGTGCTGTCGTGCACCGAGCCGACGGAGCTGGTCCTGCAGCCGCACCTGTGGCCGCTGGGCGAGGCGACGGTGGCGATCCGGCTGACGCCGGTCGGCGAGAACGCCACCCAGGTCACCATCGCCGAGGACTTCGCAGCCGGCCCGCTCCGGTGGCTGCGTAGCAAGATCAATGATCTGGTGCTGCACCACCGCAACAGGGAGACGCTGCGCCGGCTCGCCGACATCGCCACCCGGGGCAGGGAGGGCGCGGCGTAACGGCGGACCCGGCTCGTGCGGGTCAGCCGGCCTCCACCGCCCGACCCAGGCGGCGCACCGCCTCGGTGAGGACCTCCGGGGACGTCGCCAGGTTCATCCGCACATGCCCCGCCCCACCGGAGCCGAACCCCACGCCCGACCGCACCGCCACCCGGCCGCGCCGCAGGAAGACCTCGGCCGGGTCGGGGCCCGCGCCGTCCGGTCCGGCGTCCCGTCCGGCCTCCGCACCGGAGCCCGTCGGCAGCCGCAGCCCCCGGCAGTCCAGCCAGGCGAAGTAGGTGCCCTGCGGGACCCGGTAACCCACCGTCGGCAGGTGCCGGGCGAGCAGGTCGGCCAGCAGTCGCCGGTTCTCGTCCAGCCCCGCCAGCAGGGCGTCGAGCCAGGCTCCGCCGTCGCGGAACGCGGCGGTGTGCGCGATCACGGCCAGGTGGCTGGCGCCGTGCCGCACCTCCTCGGGCATCCGGGCCAGGTCGTCGGCCGCCCCGGGCCCGGCCACGGCCAGCGCCGCCTTCAATCCGGCCAGGTGCCAGCCCTTGGACGCCGACAGCAACGCGAAGGCGCGCTCCGACCCCGGGACGCTCAGGTACGGCACATGGGTCGCGCCCGACATCACCAGGGGCGCATGGATCTCGTCGGCGATCACCCGGACGGCGTACGCGTCGGCCAGGCGGGCAACCGCGGCCAGCTCCGGCGCGGTGTGCACGGTGCCGGTCGGGTTGTGCGGGCTGCACAGCAGGTACGCGGCCGGACGCCCCCCGGCGACGGCCCGCCGGAACGCCTCCTCCAGTGCGTCGACGTCGATCCGCCGGTCGGCGCCGAGCGGCGCCTCGACGATCCGCCGGCCCAGGTGCGTGACGAAGGGGTAGAACGGCGGGTACACGGGCGGGTTGACGACGACGGCGTCGCCCGGCCCGGTGACCAGCTTCAGCACCTCCACGACGCCCAGCATCACGTCGGGCACCAGCGCCGTGTGCTGCGGCAGGACGCCGGCCCAGCCCCACCGGGCGCGCGCGAACCCGTCCAGCGCCTCCGCGTACGCGGTGCCCTCCGGGTAACCGGTGTCGCCCAGCCCGATCGCCTCGGTGAGGGCCCGGACCACCGGCTCGGCCAGCGGCACGTCCATCTCCGCCACCCACAGCGGCAGCACATCCGGCGGATACCGCCGCCAGTTCATGCTCGTGCGCCGCCGCAACTGCGCCAGCGACAGCTCCCGCAGCGGATTGCGCTCCCCCGATGCCTCCAGCACCCCGCCATGATGCCAGAGCACCGCACGGGGCCGGTTCCCCGCGCGCCCGCGGCACGTGGTGGCTGCCCGATGCCGGCGGGGCGGCCCCGGCCGGGTTCCCGCGCGCCCGCGGCACGTGGCGCCGTCATCCCCGGCGGCGCAGCAACAACCAGCCGCCGGTGGCCGCGCCGGCCGCGGCGAGCAGCAGGCACCCGAGCCCGACCAGCAGCACCCCGGCGGACCAGCGGCGCCCGTCGGGTCCCGGTGGGGCGGCCGCCGGCGGGCTCACCGGCGGCCAGTCCGGCGCGGAGGGCGACGGCGACGCACTGGCCGACGGCAGCGGCGGCACCTGCGCGGTCAGCGCCGCCACGGGGTCCAGCACCCCGAACCCGTACTGCTCGTCCCGGCCGCGCGCCCCGCGGTCCACCGCGGTGGCCGTCAACCGGTGCACCACCTCGGCGGCCGACAGCCGCGGAAACCTGGCCCGCACCAGCGCCGCCGCTCCTGCCACGATCGCCGTGGCATTGCTCGTACCGTCGGCCGCCTCGTACCGGTTGCCCGGCATTGTCGACATGATGTCCACCGCCGGAGCGGCCAGCACCACCTGCCGCCCGGTCACCGAGACCGCGGCGTGGCGTCCCCGCCGGTCCACCCCGCCCACGGCCACCACCCCGGGATAGGCCGCGGGGTACTGCAGCTTCTCGACCTGGGGACGGTTGCCCACGGCCGCCACCAGCACCACATCGGCCCGCAGTGCGGCCTGGACCGCCTCCTCCTTCTCCCGGTCCGTGCCGCCGCCGAAGGACATGCTGATCACCTTCGCGCCCTGCGCCACCGCCCACTCGATCGCCTGAGGGGTGCTGGAGGAGACGGCCGAGGAGGTGCTGTGGATACGTACCGGAAGGATCTTGGCCTTCGGAGCGATGCCCAGCACACCGCCACCCGAACCGTGCCCCCGCCCGGCGATCAACCCCGCCATGGCCGTGCCGTGGCCGTCAAGGTCCGTACGACCGTCCGGCACCCTGGCCTTCAGGATCGCAAAATCACGCCCCGGCAGCACCGCACCGACCAGATCACGGTGCCGGGCATCCACCCCCGAATCCAGCACGGCCACCGTCACCCCCGCACCTTGGCTGATCCGGTGCGCCTGCCCCACCTTCAAGAAGTCAAGGTGCCACTGTGCGTCCCGCACCCCGTCACCCAACGCGGGCGGCGCTGACACCACCACCGCACCCACCACCGCCAACACGGCCACCAACGGCCGCCACCCGAGGCGCATCACCCGGCCCGGCATTACCGGTCCAAGCCGATCACCCCGGGACCCGGATCCACCCGATCGTCCGGCGCCGGAGCTTCGATCACCGGTGGCACCCCCTCGGCAACCTCCCAACGGGTGTCCGCCACCCCGCCGGAAC
>DATMJT010000624.1:0-3642 GCA_035553735.1 Pilimelia sp. | reverse complement strand
TCGCACCGCCGGCGCGGCGGGCCCGGCCGGGCACAATGGGGTCCGTGGCGGTCGACATGAGCCGGGAGCGGTTCGAGGAGCTGGTGGCCGAGGCCCTCGACGAGGTGCCCGAGGAGCTGCTCGACCTGATGAACAACGTGGTGATCCTGGTCGAGGACGACTCCCCGCCGGGCGAACCGGAGCTGCTCGGGCTGTACGAGGGCCACGCGCTGACCGAGCGCGGGTGGCACTACACCGGCGTGCTGCCCGACCGCATCACCATCTACCGGCGCCCGATCCTGCGCATCTGCGAGACCGACGACGACGTCGTCGAGGAGGTGGCGGTCACCGTGGTGCACGAGATCGCCCACCACTTCGGCATCGACGACGACCGCCTGCACCAGCTCGGCTGGGGCTGATCGCCCGCACCGCGGACGGGGCGTGCCCGCGCGTTGTACCGTGGCGCCCAGTGGCCCCGCCACGCCGATGGCGGCCTGAGCAGGAGGAGTCCCGTCATGCGCAGTGCGCTGTTCTCCGCCGAGAACCTGGAGAAGGAGTCCGGGCAGCCGGGGATGCGACTGCAGAACCACAAGATGCTGAAGATCGAGCTCAACGGCGAGTGCCTGGCCCGGGCCGGGTCGATGGTCGCCTACCAGGGACAGGTCCAGTTCCAGGCGCTCGGCTCCGGCGGCATCGGCAAGTGGCTCAAGCAGAAGATGACCGGCGAGGGCGTGCCGCTGATGCGCCTGACCGGCCGTGGCGACGTCTTCCTCGCCGACGCGGCGTCGGACGTGCACATCATCGACCTGGAGCCCGGCGACGGCTTGTCCATCAACGGCGCCAACGTGCTGGCCTTCGACCCCACCCTGCAGTACGACATCAAGATGGTGCAGGGCGTCGGCATGCTGTCGTCCTCGGGCCTGTTCAACTGCGTGTTCACCGGCCGCGGTCGGATCGCCGTCACCACCAAGGGCGCCCCGGTCGTGCTCACCATCGACCAGCCCACCTATGTCGACCCGCAGGCGGCCGTCTGCTGGTCGGCCAGCCTGCAGACCGGCTACCACCGGGCCGAGCAGCTGGGCCTCGGCACGCTGCTGGGTCGGCGCACCGGTGAGGCGTTCACCATGAGCTTCGCCGGGCAGGGCTTCGTCGTCGTGCAGCCCTCCGAGGAGCCGCCGGGCGGCCTCGCCGGCGCCGCCGGCGGACAGCAGCAGGGCGGCGGCGTGCTGGGCAACCTGCTCAGCGACTGAGCAGGCGCCGCCGCTGCCGGCGGCGCGGTCAGGAGCCCGGCAGCCTTCGGCAGCACCCACACAGGAGTACGCCGGGCGGCTCGCGGGTCAGTCGAGCCGGCCGGCGCGCAGCCGGTCGAGCCACGCCGCGGAGTCGGTGAAGTCGGCGTCGGTCAGGCCGGTCGGCGCCCGGCCCGGCGGGCCGGACCCGGCGTCGTCCGTGCGGTGCCTGGGGTACGAGCCCAGGAAGCGCACGTCCGTACAGATGCGACGCAGCCCCTGCAGCGCCTCGCCGAGCCGGGCCTCGGCGACGTGGCCGGCGCAGTCCAGCAGGAAGACGTACCGGCCCAGCCGCTCCCCGGTCGGTCGCGACTCGATCCGGGTGAGGTTGACCCCGCGCACCGCCAGCTCCATCAGCACCGCCAGCAGCGCCCCGACCCGGTCGTGTGCGATGTAGACGGCCAGTGACGTGACGTCGTCGCCGGTCGGCTCCGGCGGGGGCTTCGGGCGCTCGGCCAGCACGAAGCGGGTCACCGCCCCGGCGTGGTCGGCGATGCCCTCCGCCAGCGGCGCGAGGCCGTAGCGCTGGGCGCCGATCGGCGCGCAGACGGCGGCGTCGTAGCTGCCGTCGGCCGCGCCGACCGCCGCCGCGGCGTTGGACAGGGCGTCGATCACCGTGGCGTTCGGCAGGTGGGCGCGCAGCCAGTGTCGGCACTGGGCGGCCGCCTGCGGGTGCGCGGCCACCGTGGCCACCGTGGCCAGCCTCGTCCCGGCCCGGCCGGCGAGCACGAAGTCGACCGGCAGCACCACCTCGCGGGTGATCAGCAGCGGCGCGCCCGCGGTCAGCTCGTCGAGGGTGACCGCCACCGCGCCGCCGATCGAGTTCTCCAGGGGCACCAGGGCCGCGTCCGCCTCGCCGGCGCGCACGGCGTCGAGCGCCTCGGGCACGCTGCGGGCGGGGGTGCTGTTGCCCCGGTCCGCGCCGGGAACGCTACGCAGGGCCTGCTCGGTGAAGGTGCCCTCGGGCCCGAGGTAGACGAAGCGGCGCGGGGTCGGTGCGGCGGGCATGGCCGTCAGCGTACGCACCGGCGGGCCCCGCCCGCTGGCCCGCCGCCCGGTCGCCGCGTCGGCGGCGGTGGGCGCGGCACGACACCGTGCTCAGCCCGACGGCGGGGGCGGGCGGGCGTCCCGGCCCTCGCGGTCCCGCGCAGGGCCGCGACGGCGGCACCATCGTAGGACGCTATCCGGTGATCCGGTGGCCCGCGCCGGTCAGGGCCGCCCGGGCCTCGCCCAGCCGCACCGCCGGGACCAGCACGTAGTCGGTGTCGAATGTGGAGAAGGCGAAGATGTTCACCCGGGCCTCGGCCAGCGGCACCGTCAGCGAGGCGAGGATGCCGGTCAGGGGCAGGGTGAGCGGCCCGTCCATCCGGAAGCAGCGCCACGGGGTCTCGACGGTGGCGTGTGCGGGCGCCCGCTGCGCAGGGCAGATTACCGAGATCTCGTCGGGCGTGCGGGTGATGGAGATGACCGCCGGCTGGGGGCCCGCGAACAGCTCCACCGGAACGCCGGCGTCGACCGGCAGGCGGCAGACGGCGTAGTCCTCCGGAAGCAGGGCCAGGTCCAGCATGAGGGAAGACTACGGTCCGCGTGGCCGGCGACCAACTGCCTTCGGCGGTGGCGCAGGGTCGCCGGGCGGCCGCCGGTTGCCGCCGGAGCACGCGGGGGCGGCGCGCTGCGCTCAGCGGAACGGCCAGGTGGCCGGCAAGGTGCCAGCGAATCGCGGCAAAAGGTCGACGAGGTGTCCGACCGCCCGGCGGACCCGGTCGCTCAGATCGGTGAACAGAAAGTCAGTGAACCGACCACCTCGGTGCCGTCCCACAGCGGTGTGGCGATGGCATCCACCGTGGCGTCCAGCCCGTCGTCGGCCCCGTCGTGAACCCGCATGAGGCCCCGGGCGAGCCGGCCGGACGACAGGGCCAGCAGCGGCGGGATCTTCGCGGTCTCCACCTCGGTCAGCCGCCCCCGGGCCGCGGTGAAGTCGACCAGGCGCAGGACGCCGTCGAGCAGGTACCGGCCGGCGACACCGGCCGGGTCACCGAGCCGCAGCAGGGCGCAGAAGGAGTGCGATGCCACCACGATCCGGGCGTCGGTGTCGAGCACGAGGCAGGGCTCCGGCGCCACGGCGACGGTGGCGGCCCAGTGCCCGAGAGCGCTGGTGGACTCCGCCGGCCCCACCGTGTCCGGCGCGGCGGGGAACGTTTCAGAGAGCGAGAGTTCGACGTGTGCCACCGCGCCTCCCACATCCGGATTCGGCGTCCGGGGGCCACGCTATCGGTTTTCGCCGGCGGATGTCGGCCCCGGCGGGTCACCTGTTGGTTACGCCTCGGTCGGCGCGTCGCCGCCGCGCGGTCGTCCGCCGCGCTCGGGTCAGGGC
>DATMJT010000623.1:0-6917 GCA_035553735.1 Pilimelia sp. | reverse complement strand
GTCCAGGTTGATGACAGCGGTGAACCGGTGGTCCTGGCGGGCGGCCCGCAGCGCGGCGGCTCCGCCCACCGAGTGGCCGGTCGCCGCAGCTCGCCGGGTGTCCAGGCGTCCGGCCAGCGGGCCCGCGATCTCGCCCCGGTCGAGACGGCCGAGCTGGGTGAGGGTGAAGCTGAGGTCTGCGGCCCGCACCGCGGTCCAGCCGGCCACCAGCCTCTCGTCCTCGTCGGGGTCGCCGGTGGCGGCGACGTGCGTGTGAACCGTTCGGCCGCCGGCCAGGACGACGGCGGCGGAGTCGTACGGGTGGTCGAGCGCGGCGACGACGTAGCCCTGACTGGCCAGCTCCTCCGCCCAGGCCGTGTTCTGGGTGCGCACCCCGCCGAGCCCGGGGGAGAACAGCACGACGGGGAACCGTCCGCCGCCGTCGGCCACCGCTGCGTCGGGCACGGCGTGGGTACGGGCGCACCGGGCACCGTGGAGCAGGAAACCGGGCGCGTCGACGTAGGCCGCCAAGGCGTCGGCGACGGCCCGGGCCTCCTCCTCGGTACGCCCGAGGTAACGGGACCGCGGGACGCCCGCTGGGCTCTCCCGCGCCGGATACCAGAGCTGCACCACGATGGTGCGCCGGTCGTCGGGCTCGGCGGAGGCGAGCTCCGGGCGGCCCGGGTCGGTCCACTGCCGCACCGTGGTGCCGACCCGGAACGGGCCCGACGGCTCGGGGAACACGGGCACCGGCAGCGCCCACGCCGCCGCGGGCCCTATGGCGACCAGGCCGAGCAGCGCCGCCGACCCCGGCAACGCCAGCCACCGGGGTGCCCGCCGCGGCGGCGGGCCGGTACGTCGACGCCACAGCGTCGGGGCGGCGATCGCGAACGCGATCGCGGCGGCGACGAGCACCGGCACCAGTTGCCAACGCACCCCGGACGCGACAACGGCGGTCCCGGACAGCGCCACGAGGGTCGCCGCGGCGGCCGTGACGGGCCGGCGGGCCCGGGGCGGGCACCAGCGGGCCAGCGCCAGCCCGACGGCGCTCAGCACCAATAGACCCTCCAGGAAGGAGATGGCCAGTCCCGGAATGGTGTCGGTCACCCGACCATCCTTGACGACCGGCGCGCGTCGCGCCTACCCCTCAGGTCGCTCGCCTCAGGTCGCTGCTGTCGTCGACCCGAGTCGTGCAACCGCCACCACCGCCGGCGGGATGCTTCGGCCAGCCCCGGTGGGGAGGAGCTCGATCTCCACGAAGGTTATGCGACTCGCACGACGGAACAACAGGTCACCGGGAGGCGGCTCATTGCCAAGCGGTCGGTGGCGGAGCTTCGTGACCCTGGTCTTGGCCCGCGTCCTGGCCATCGCACTTGCGTTGACCGGCTCGCTCACGGTCATCGCAACGCCGGCCTCTGCCGGACTGTCCCAATGCCTCTCGGGGAAATTCTGCCTCTGGCATGACATCCACTACGTGGGCAAGGTTCACCAGTTCCAGGATCCCGGACGGGCAAGAGGGTTCATCTCTCGATCAACTGGGCCGGCTCCAGCGGAACGTCGCCCTTCGTGTGCATCGGACCCGGAGCGCAGATCAACGACCTCGGGGCTGTTTACGGTCAGCAATGGCACGACTCCGTCTCGGGCGTCAACATTGGCGGCTGCTAGCTGACCCGAACCCACTGACACTCAGCATCACACACGCTCGTCGCGTCGGACGCACCAGTGTCCGGCGCGACGCGCGGATTTCAGCCCGCGCAGGTTGACCCGGCACAGGTGATTCCGGTGCCGCGCTGGTCCTGGTTGGGGTCATGGACGGCACGGGCGTCCGCGACGTGATCATGGCTGCCGTGGACGAGCAGTACGGGCTGGCGGATGTACTCGGCGCGTACCGTGCCGGCTGGGCCGGACTCTGCGCCGGGCAACCCCGCCCGGCACCTCGTACGGCATGACACTCCTCTGCGCGGCCACCGCGCCGATCCGCCACCGCCCCAGGCGCCGGTTGGCGCGGACCGGTCGGCGCCTACTCGGCCTTCTCGACCAGCCGGGCGCCCCGCTCGGCAACCGCGTCGGCGTCCTCGGCCAGGTCGGGGTGACCCGCGGGCTCGGGCACGCACAACCACAGCGATCTGGGCACGACCTCGGCCAGCAGCCCGCGCCCCGGCTCGATGAGGTCGCCGTCGAGTTGCCGGGGCTGCGGCCGGTCGCTGAGCACCTCGACCCGGGCGCCGCGCAGCACCTCCATGGCGGGCACCCGCGGGCGCCGCCGGAGCACCGCCCAGGCGAGCGCCGCCCACTGCGCCAGCGTGCGGGGGGTCAGCACCGCCACGTCCAGAAGGCCGTCGTCGGGCTCGGCGTCGGTCAGCAGGGGCACGCCGCCCTGCAGGCGCCCGACGTTCGCGACGAGGACGGACCGCGCCCGGCGCCGCAGCGGCGGGCCGCCGTCGATGCGGATCGTCACCCGCATCGGCCGGTCCCGGAGGTGGCGCACCGCGCCCAGGACGTACGCCGGCCAGCCGAGGCGCGACTTCGCCGTCTCGGACGTGGAGGCCAGCATGTCGGCGTCGAAGCCCATCCCGGCCATCACGACGAAGTAGGCCTCGCCCACGGCGGCCACGTCCAGCCGGCGCAGGCCGCCCTCCACCGCCACCTCCAGCCCGGCCGCCAGGTCGGTGGACAACCCCAGGTTCGCGGCGAGCAGGTTGCCGGTCCCCGCGGGCAGGATCGCCATCGCCGTATCGGTGCCGACGAGGGCGGACACCGCTGACATGACTGTCCCGTCACCGCCGCAGACGAAGACGACCTCCGCGCCGGCCGCCACCGCCTCGCGCGCCTGCTCGTGGCCGGGCTCGGTGGGGGTCGTCTCGAACCACAGCGGCTCCGGCCATCCCGCGCGGGACAGGGCGGCTGCCACGGTCTCGCGGAGGTCGTCGAGATCGGCGACCTTGGCGGGGTTGACGACGACGGCCGAGCGGATCGCTCGGCGCAGGCGGGTCCGGTCGGCCACATCCATTCGGGTTGGCGCACTCCCTCGCGTACGACTCCGGGGCGCTCCGACAGGGGAGGCGGAGCCCGCCGCACGGCCTGACCGTACCGGATCGCGACGCCCGTCGCCGCCGGACGTCCGCGGCACCCGCCGGCCGCGACGTCGACGCCGGTACGGGCCGGCGTCAGCGTCCACGTCGCACCCCCACGCTGTACCTGGCCCGGACACCGGGGTGTGCCATAGTCCATACCGTGACGAACTGGCAGTACGCGCGGCTGGAGTACCGGGCGGCGGGCTCTCTCGGCACCGACCGCTTCATCGACTGGACGGCGACATTCCACGCGCCCGACGGCGTTCACCGCTGGGGCACCGACGAGCGGTTCGACGACCTGCGTCACCTCAACCGGGCCGGCGCGTCCGGCTGGCAGGCCTACCACCGCGCCGCGATCTACGTCGCCAACGAGCCGCACCGGCTGCAGGGTCTCACCTACTCGTTCCGGCGGCCGGCGCCGTAGCCGTGCGGGTCGCGCCGCCGGGCGCCAAGGCGGCCGAGGTGATCGCCGTCGGCGCGCTCGTCGTGGTCGTCGCACCGGTCGTCGTGCAGGGTCTGATGGTCATCATCGACTCCCGGCTGAGTCGCCAACCGGACGACGTGGAGGTGGAGATCGACGGCAACCGGTTGCGGGTTCGGGTCACCAAGGCCCAGCGCGACGGGCTGGTGGAGACTCTCCTGCGCCGGGCGAACCCGTCGTGACGGCCGCGCCCGGTCGATGTCCCCACCGACTCGGCGACGCCTCGGCATGACCGACGAACCGCCCCGGCGGCGGGCCGTCCCCCTCGCCGTCGTGATGCCCGCACGGGGCGGCCCCGGCGGGGCTGCGAGCCGGAATGCGGTGGGCAGGCGCCCTGCCGTCCCGTAGTCTCCCGCCATGGCCTGGCGATGTTGATCTAGACCGGTAGTCAGCCGTCACGGGACCCGCTGCCGCGGGCCGCCGCGGCGTGTCGCGCGTTTTCAACGCTTCCGACACCCGTCCGGCTCCCGTGGAAGGCCCCATGTACCCCATCCCTGGCCGTGTGCGCGCCCGCCGCGCGCCCGTACGCGACCGCCGTGCCCCCTGTCGCGTCGCCGCCCCCCTGTACGCGTACCGGTTCCTCGACGACTTCGTGCTGCTCTATCCGGTGTATGCGCTGCTGTTCAGCGACACCGGGCTGTCTGTCTGGGAGATCTCCTCCCTGTTCGCCGTCTGGTCCGGCGCGAGCATGCTGATGGAGGTGCCGGCCGGGGTCTGGGCCGACGCCGTCTCCCGCCGGCTGCCGCTGGTCGCCGGCCCCCTCCTGACCGCCGTCGCGTTCACGCTGTGGGTGAGCGCGCCGTCGTACTGGGTGTTCGCCTTCGGCTTCCTGCTGTGGGGCATCAAGGGGGCGCTCGGGTCCGGTGCGCTCGAAGCCCTGGTCTACGAGGAGCTCGACCGGGCCGGTGTGCCCGACCGGTACGCCGCGGTCATGGGCCGCGGCACCGCGGCCGGCATGGTCGGGGTCGTGCTCGCGATGGCGGTAGCCGGGCCGGTCATGGCTGCCGGCGGGTACCCGGCCGTGGGGGCCGCGAGCGTCGCCGCGTGCGTCCTCAGCGCGGCGGTCGCGGCCGTCCTCCCGGAGCACCGCGGCGCGCGGCGGGCCGCGGGCGACGCGCCGGAACCGGGCTGGACCGCAACGCTGCGGGCCGGGCTGGCGCAGGCGCGACGTTCCCGGCCGGTCCGGTCCGGCGTGGTGCTGGTCGCGCTGGTGACGGGCGTGTGGGGCGCGTTGGACGAGTACGTGCCGCTGCTCGTCCGGGACACGGGCGTGCCGGGCGCCGGCGTGCCGTTGCTGCTGCTGTTGGTCTGGTCCTGTGCCACGGCCGGCGGCCTCCTCGCCGGGTACGGCGAACGGCTGCGCACTGCCGGGTTCGCCGCGCTGCTCGTCGTCGCCGCGGTGGCGCTCGCCGCGGGTGCCCTCATCGGGCGACCCCCCGGCGTCGTGCTGGTGGCGGCCTCGTTCGCGGCGTTCCAGCTGGCGAGTGTGGTCGCGGACGCCCGCCTGCAGCACAGCATCACCGGGCCGGCCCGGGCCACCGTCACCTCGTTGGCCGGGATGTCGACCGACGTGGCGACCCTCGCGGTGTACGGCGGCTACGGCGTGCTCGCGGGCCTGATCGGGCACGGCGGCGCTTTCGCGGTACTGGCCCTGCCGTACGCCGCGGTCGCGGTGTGGCTCCTGCGATCGGCTGCCCGCGCCGGATCCGGCTGACCTGTTCACCGTGGTCCGCGTGCGATGAGGTACCGGTCCGCGCCGGCAGGACGCGAGCCCACCGCCGCGGACCGGACCCGGCGCGTGCGGCCCGTGCCCTGCCGGCCCGTCGATCGGCGTCCCACCATGAAGGACGCGTCACCGCCCGCCTAGCGACGGGTGGCGCGCCCCGGGGGCGCGGCGATACCGTCTGGCTACTTCGGCGCCACTGTGGGCGATCGCCGCGTCGGGAGGAGGTCACATGGCCGTGACGAGGAGCGCGGGCAGCGGATCCGGCGTCTTCCGGCGCAAGCCGGTGGAGCAGATCGCCGAGGAGCACGAGGGACAGCTGTCCCGGTCCCTGGGGCTGTGGCAGCTCACCGCGATCGGCGTCGGCGGCATCATCGGCGCGGGCATCTTCGCGCTGGCGGGCGCGGTGGCGAACGAGACCGCCGGCCCGGCAGTGTTGATCTCGTTCCTCGTCGCCGGGGCCGCGAGCGCGGCGGCGGCGCTGTCGTACGCCGAGTTCGCCGGGCTGATCCCGAAGGCCGGCTCGGCGTACACGTACGGGTACGCGGTGCTGGGCGAGATCGTGGGCTGGTTCATCGGCTGGGACCTGCTGCTGGAGTACACCGCCATCGTGGCGGTGGTGGCCATCGGGATCTCCGGGTACTTCAACTTCCTGGTCGACCAGCTGGGCGTCGACCTGCCGGCGTGGATGCTCGGCGCCCCGGGCACCGGGCCGGGCCGGGTGGTGGACCTGTTCGCGGTGGTGCTCTGCCTGCTGATCGCGCTCCTGCTGAACCTCGGCATCCGGGCGGCGGCCCGGTTCGAGACCGTCGTGGTGGTCATCAAGGTGGCCGTGGTGCTGCTGGTCATCGTGGTCGGCTTCTTCTACGTGCGGACCGGCAACTACGACCCGTTCTTCCCGTACGGCGTCGGCGGGGCCATCACCGGGGCGGCCACGGTGTTCTTCGCGGTGTTCGGCTACGACGCGATGAGCACCGCCGCCGAGGAGTCGCGCGACGCCCGGCGCCACATGCCCAGGGCGATCATCTACTCGCTCGTCGTCTCGATGGTGCTCTACGTGCTGGCGACGCTGGTGCTGACCGGTATGCAGGACTACCGGGAGATCGACCCGGAGAGCGGGTTCTCCTCGGCGTTCGCCTCGGTGGGACTGCCGGGCCTGGCCACCGTGATCGCGGTGGGCGCGATCATCGGCATCCTCACCGTGATGTTCACGTTCATGCTCGGGGTCACCCGGGTGTGGTTCTCCATGAGCCGCGACGGGCTGCTGCCGCGGTGGTTCGCCAAGGTACACCCGGTGCGTCGGGTGCCGACCCGGATCACCTGGATCGCCGGCATCGGTTCGGCGGTGATCGCCGGCTTCCTGCCGATCCGAGAGGCGGCCGAGCTGACGAACATCGGCATCCTGCTCGCGTTCGTCGTGGTGTGCGCGGCCGTCATCGTGCTGCGGTACCGGCGGCCGGACCTGCCACGCGGCTTCCGCCTGCCGGGCATGCCCGTGGTCCCGGCGATCGGCGTCGTCTTCTCGATCTGGCTGACCACGTATCTCGCGGCGGAGACCTGGCTGCGCTTCGCCGTCTGGTTCCTGGTCGGGCTGGTCGTCTACTTCGCGTACAGCTACCGCCGCTCCGTCCTGAACCGCGAGGAGGCGCCGGGCGGCGGC
>DATMJT010000622.1:0-10321 GCA_035553735.1 Pilimelia sp. | reverse complement strand
ACCACCGGCAGCGGCGGCTGGACGCTGGCTGCGGCCCTGCTGGGACGGGCGCCGCAGCGCACCCGGCTGCCCGTGCCGATGACGCCGCTGGTCGGCCGGGAGGCCGAGCGCCGCCGGGTGCAGCAGATGCTCGCCGGGGCCCGCCTGGTCACGCTGGTCGGGCCGGGCGGCATCGGCAAGACCCGGCTGAGCCTGGCGGTGGGCGCCGCGGTGACCGGAGAGTTCGCCGACGGCGCCGTGTTCGTGCCGCTGGCCGACGCCACCGACGCGACGCTCGTGGTGGCCGCCATCGCCCGCGCCCTGGGGGTGTCGGAGGTGCCCGGCCGGTCCCTGCTGGCCAGCGTCGCCGACCGGCTGGGCGACGCGGCCATGCTGCTGATCCTGGACAACTTCGAGCAGGTCATCGGTGCCGCGGTGGTGGTCTCGGAGCTGCTGGCCGCGGCGCCCGGGGTCTCCGCGCTGGTCACCAGCCGGGAGCGGCTGTCCCTCTACGGCGAGCGGGTCTTCCAGGTCCCGCCGCTGCCGCTGCCCGACCTGCACGCCCTGCCCTCCGGGGCGGACGCCGTGGAGCGGGTACTGGCGGAGTCGCCCGCCGTGGCGCTGTTCGCCGACCGGGCCGCGGCCGCCACCGGCGCCTTCAGCCTGGAGCCGGACAACATCGAGGCGGTCGCCGCGCTGTGCCACCGGCTGGACGGCCTGCCGCTGGCCATCGAGCTGGCCGCCGCCCGCACCGACGTCCTCGGCCCCGCGAAGCTGCTGGCCCACCTGGCCCAGCACCTCGACGCCCTCGGCGACGGGCCGCGCGACCTGCCCGCCCGCCAGCAGACCCTGCGCGGCGCCATCGACTGGAGCTACGTCCTGCTGGAGGAGGCCGACCAGCGGCTGCTCGCGGCGATGTCCGTCTTCGCGGGCGGCTGGACGCTGGAGGCCGCCGGCGCGGTGGCGCCGCCCGACCTGCCCGCCGCGGAGCTGGCGCAGCGCCTGGACCGGCTCGCCGGCAAGAGCCTGCTCGCCGTCGACCAGCCGGCGGTCGACCCGGACACCGGTGCGCCGGCCGGTGAGCTGCGCTACCGACTGCTGGAGACCATCCGGGCGTACGCCGGTGCCCGGCTGGCCGACGACGGCGCCGCCCCGGCCACCCGGGACCGGCACCGGGACTACTTCGCCGGGTTCGCCGGCCGGGCCGGTGACGGCATGACCGGCCCCGACCAGGCCGCCTGGGCGGACCGGCTGGAGCGGGACTACCAGAACCTGCGCGCCGCGATCGACTGGGCGCTGGAGCGCGACGACGCCACCGGCGCCGCGCAGCTGTGCCTGGGCCTGTGGCGCTACTGGCTGACCGGGGCCCACCTGCGGGAGGGCCGCACCTGGCTGGACCGGGTCGTGGAGCCGCGGGCCGGGCTGACCGGCCCGGTGCGGGCCAGCGTGCTGCACGCGGCGGCCATCCTGGCCACCAGCCAGGACGACCACCGCGTCGGGTACGACCTGGGCGCACAGAGCCTGGCCCTGGCCGAGGCGGCCGGCGACCGCGCCGCCGGCGCGCAGGCGCACAACGCCATGGGCATCGCGTCGATCAACCGGGGCGACTACCGCCTGGCCCACGAGCACTTCCAGCAGATGCTCGGGATCTGGCAGGAGCTGGACGACGCCCGGGGCACCGCGATGGCGCTGGGCAACCTCACCAAGCTGTCCCTGCGGCTGGGCGACATCGACGCCGCGGACCGGTTCGCCACCCGCTGCCTGAGCCTGGAGCGGGCGGCCGGCAACACCCGCGGCATGGCGCTGGCCCTGGAGTGCGTGGGCCAGATCCGGCTGGCCCGCGGCGACGTGCCGGGCGCCCGGGAGGCGCTGCACGAGAGCCTGGCGCTCAACCGTTCGTTGGCCGACGTCTTCGGCGAGGCGATGGCGCTGCACCACCTCGGCCTGGCGGCGTACGCCGACGGCGACCGGCCCGGGGCGCTGACATTGCTGACCTCCGCGCTGGCCCGGCGCTTCGAGCTCGGTGACCGGGAGGACCTCGCGGTCTCGCTGGAGTGCGTGGCGTACGTGATCGCGGCGAACGACCCGTCGTTCGCGGTCACGCTGCTCGGGGCCGCGGACGGGCTGCGCGAGCGGCCGCCGCTGCCGAGCCCGCCGGAGGCGTACACCCACCGGGAGGACACCCTGGCGGCCACCCGCGCCGCCCTCGACGAGGCCGCGTTCTCCTCGGCGCTGTCCCTGGGGCGCACGGCGCCGCTGGAGCTGATCGTGGACGAGGCGCTGGACCTGACGCCCTCCGCGTGACCAGCCGGGGCGCGGCGGCGCGGCGGCGAGCCGACCGCCCGGCACGGCCGGTGGGCCGCACGGCGCGGCGCCGAGCCAGCCGCCGGGGACGTACCACCCCTGCGCTACGGCACGAGCAGCAGCTTGCCGGTGGTGCGCCGGTCGTGCAGGTCCGCGTGTGCCCGGTCGGCCTGCGCCAGGGGGTAGCGGCCGCCGATGCGCAGCCGCAGCGCGCCGTCGGCCACCCAGCGCAGCACGTCGCCGGCCCGGCGGGCGAAGTCGGCGTCGGTGGCCACGAAGTCGCCGAGGCTGGGCCGGGTCAGGACGAGGGAGCCCCCGGCCGCCAGCCGGGCGGGATCGAACGGCGCCACCGGCCCGCTGGCCTGCCCGTAGAGCACCAGCACGCCGCGCCGGCACAGGCTGGCCAGGCTGTCGTCGAAGGTGGCCCGGCCCACTCCGTCGTACACCGCCGCGACGCCGGCGCCACCGGTCAGCTCCCGGACCCGGGCCACCACGCCGTCGTAGCCGACGACCTCCTCGGCCCCGGCGCGCCGGGCCAGTTCCGCCTTCTCCGGGGTGGAGGCGGTGCCGATCACCCGCGCTCCGAGCCGGGTGGCCAGCTGGGTGAGCAGCAGCCCCATGCCACCGGCGGCGGCGTGCACCAGCACGGTGTCGCCCGGCCGCACCGGGTAGCTGTCGTGCAGCAGGTAGTGCGCCGTCATCCCCTGCAGCAGCGCCGCCGCGCCGGTGTGGTCGTCCACCGCGTCCGGCAGCGGCACCACCCGCGCGGCGGGGGCCACCGCCAGCTCGGCGTACGCGCCGGCCAGGTCGCTGCTGGCCACCCGGTCGCCCACGGTGGGGGCGGTCACCCCCGGGCCGACCGCCTCGACCGTGCCGGCGCCCTCGGAGCCGGGGGTGAACGGCAACGGCCGGGCGTAGAGGCCGGTGCGGTGGTACGTGTCGATGAAGTTCACCCCCACGGCGGCGAGCCGGACCAGCACCTCGCCGGGTCCGGGCTCGGGCGGGTCCACCTCGGTCGGGGTGAGCACCTCCGGACCGCCGTGCCGGGTGACGCGGATCGCCTGCATGCGCAACCTCCTCAGGGCCGGGCGGGCCGCCACCTCACCTGCCCGGGCGGCACCGCGTCCACCGTATGCCCGGCGTCGCCGGGCGGCCCCGACACCCGACACCGGCGGCACGCGCACAGAGTAGTGGACAGCTATACGCACAGTGCTTACTCAGCGTCATCGGCCGCCGCCGGCCGGGCCGCGCCGGGTTGCCGTCAGGTTGCTATTGCCGGGACCCACCGACCACCTCTCCAACGCGCAGCGTGACCACCCGACGGCGGACACGGAGTGGGCGCCGGGCCGCCGGGGTGCCGGTCGTCCGGATTCGTCGGTACCGCCGTCGGCCCACCGGCGGGGCGGAGCTGCCCCGCCTGGCCCGCCGACCTGCGGATCGGCCGAGGCCAGCACGCAGCGTCACGGACCGTGCGGCAGGAACCACGAAGGGTCCGATGTCGGCCAACCGGTCCGTTTGGGTTGCAGGGCCATGACTTTGAGTGAGCGACGCGGGATCGTTGAACCACCGGTGGCACTCCGCCGGGTTCCACGGAAGGAGTAACGGTGAAGGCTCATTCCCCTGGTTCACGCGCCCTGCGCCGATGGCTGCGGACAGGTCTGCTGGCCGCCGCCCTGCCGCTGGCGCTGGTCTCGGCGGGCGTGACGGCGCCGGTGCACAACCCCGCCGCAGAGCGGACCAACGGTGGCTGGGCGGGCGCGCTGTGGCTCGGATCGAGCACCGGCACCACCAACACCACACTCGCCCACGTCCGCAGCGTCATCGGCGCGAACACCACGTCCACCTCAACCCTGACCGGTGCCGGCGTCGGCATCGCCCTGATCGACACCGGCGTGGCACCCGTACCCGGGCTGCCCGCCGCGCAGATCGTCAACGGCCCGGACCTGTCATTCGAGTCCCAGTCCAACGCGCTGCGCTACCACGACACCTACGGCCACGGCACCCACCTGGCCGGCATCATCGTCGCCAACGACACCGCCACCGGCACCAAGGGCCTGGCGCCCAAGGCGAAGGTCACCTCGATCAAGGTCGGCATCAGCAACGGCGCCGCCGACGTCACCCAGATGATCGCCGCGATCGACTGGGTGGTGAAGAACCGCAACCACGACCCGGCCAACCCGATCAAGATCCTGAACCTGTCGTACGGCACCGGCGGCACGCCCTCGTACCTGAAGGACCCCCTGCAGTTCGCCGTCGAGCAGGCCTGGCTGGCCGGCATCACGGTCATCGTGGCCGGCGGCAACAACGGCAACAACACCGCCTCGCTGACCAACCCCGCCACCGACCCGCACGTCATCGCCGTCGGCTCCAGCGCGACGGCCAACACCACCTCGACCAGCGACGACACCCTCTCGACCTTCAGCAACCTCTCGACCACCAGCCGCAGCCTGGACCTGCTGGCACCCGGCCAGTCGATCGCGTCGCTGCGGGTCGAGGGCTCGCACGTCGACCTGTCCTACCCCGAGGCCCGCGTCGGCACCACGCTCATGCGCGGCAGCGGCAGCTCGCAGTCCGCCGCCGTGGTCTCCGCGGCCGCCGCACTGCTGCTGGAGAAGCGCCCCACGCTGACCCCGGACCAGGTCAAGCAGGCCCTGGTCGGCAGCGCCGTCCCGCTGCAGGTCGGCCTGGGCGCCAGCAAGGGCCTCAAGCAGGTCAACGTGCACAACGCCCTGAGCCGCACGGTCACCACCACCGCGCAGTCCTGGGCCAAGTCCACCGGCGACGGGGACCTCAACCTCACCCGCGGCGGCGCCGGTGTCACCTGGCACGACGGCACCAAGCTCGACGGCGCCCGCTCCATCTTCGGACCCTTCGACCCGGCTGCCTGGGCCGTGTACGCCAAGCAGCGGGTGTCCTGGGACAACGCCAAGCCCGGTGTCTGGATGGGCAGCCGGATGGCCGGCGACGGCTGGACCGGCTCCTCCTGGGCCTCCAAGACCTGGGGCGCCGCGGCCTGGCCCGGCACCCCCTGGATGGGCGGCACCTCCTGGCAGGACCCGGACTGGTCCGGCCGCTACTGGGCCGGGCGCTACTGGGCGGGGCGCTACTGGGCCAGCAGCTACTGGTCGACCAACGACTGGTCATCGTTCTGGGGCTGAGCCCTCGAAGCCGACGCCGGTCAACGGTGACGATCCACACCGGCCGATGGCCCCGGGACCTTGAGGTCCCGGGGCCATCGGCCGCGGTCGGGCCGGCTCAGGGGTGATCGCCGAGGTGGTGCCGTCGGAGCCCGCGGGCCGTTCCCGGCGAGGCGCGGCGGTGGGCGGGATGCCGATCAGTCCAGGCCCCGCACCCGGCGCAGCTCCGCCAGGGCTGCGGACAGCGCCGCCACCCGCGCCTCGTCGGCGAGCAGCACGGCGATGCGCCGGCAGCCGGTCAGCGGGACCAGTCGGGCGCCGGCACCGCGGACCGCGGACGCGGCGGCGACCGCGCGGTCCAGGTGTGCCAGCGCCGCGCGTCGATCCGGCGCGGCGAGCGCCCGGGCCTGGTGTCGCAGCACCTGACCGGCCCACCCGGCCGCGGGCGGGCCCTCCGGCGGCGGGGGCGCCACGCGCGCCGCCCCCGCCGTGCGGCTCAGCACGAAGACCCGCAGCGCGCAGTCCGCTGCCTGCGACTCGGCGCCGGCCTCCTCGTACAGCCGCTGCGCGGCCGACACCAGGTCGCGCGCCCGGTCCGGCTGCCCCGCCAGCTCGGCGACGCCCGCCGCCAGCTCGCCCGCGCCCGCCTCGGCCAGCACGTGGCCCGTCTCCGCGAAGACCGTCCGCGCCTCGGCCAGCATCCGCCCCGCCCGGTCGGTGGCCCCGCCGAGGTGCACCAGCAGGGCCGCGGCGCAGCTGACCACCGCGTGCAGGATCGGCGCACCGGCGACCTCCGCCCGCAGCGCGAGGCACTCCGCAGTGGCCTGCGGCACCGGGGTGTCCCCGTACGCGAGGAACAGCGACAGGTTGCCGTAGATCTCGGGCACGCCGAGCCCGGCGGCGGCGTGTCGCAGCCGGCCGTACGCCGTGCGCAGCAGCTGCTCGGCCCGTGGGTAGTCACCGCCGCGCGCGGCGTCGAGCCCCTCCCACGCCGCCAGCCGGGCCGCCGCCCCCGGGTCGTCACCGGCCCGGGCGAGCGCGTCGGCGTGGCGGTGCGCGCCGCCGCGCAGCGCCAGTTCGTTGACGCGCAGGTGGGCCGCGGCGGATCGGTTGGCGTCCGGGTCGGCCACCGCGTCGATGCGCGCCAGTGCCTCGGCCACCCGCCCGCTCGCGCCCAGGGCGTAGCTCTCCAGCGCCGCGACCTCCAGCGCCAGGGCCGGGTCCGGCAGGTGGAGCGCCCGGGCCCGCCCGGCCAGGTCGGCGGCGCGGCGCACGTCGGACCGGGCGATCGCCTGCCGGGCCGCGCCGACCAGGCACTGGGCGGCCAGCTCGGCGGCCGCCGCCTCCCCGCGGGAGCCCGGGTCGAGCTGCCGCCAGTGGGCGTGCGCCCGGGCGGCGTGCGCGGCGGCGAGGTCCAGCAGGCTCGGGGCGGTCCGGGCGAACGCGCGTACCCGGCGGGCGATCGCGCCGTGCACCCGTGCCCGCTCCCGCAGTACCAGGTGGGCGTAGGCCACCTCGCCGGCCAGCTGGTTGCCCCACAGGTCCTGCGCGGCCAGCTCGTCGAGCCCGGCGGCCAGTGCAGCCTCGTCCAGCTCGCAGATCGCGTCGAGGTCGCCCCGGCCCAGGTCGCGGCCCCAGGCCCCCAGGCAGGCCAGCACGTACCGGGCCGGCTCGCTCAGCCGGGCGATCCGGGCGCCCAGGGCGGCCTCGGCCGACGGCGGGAGCTCGCTGTCGCCGTCCTCCCCGGCCAGCGCGACGAGCTGCTCGAGAAACAGGGGATTGCCCCGACCTCCACGCACGATCGCCGTACCGGCGCGGACGGCGTCGGCAGCGGCCGTGTGGAGTTCCAGGTCGCCCCGCAGCGCGCCGACGAGGTCTGCGGCGTCGCGGTCGGACAGCGCGGGCACGCGGAACACCGGGCCGCCGCCGTCGTCGCGAGCCAGCCGCCGGCCGGCGCGCACGACGACCAGCGGCCCGGTGTCCGCCGGCGGGGGCCCGGTCAGGACCGCGCGCAGCGCGGCGGGCGCCCGCGGGTAGTCGTCCACGAGCAGCACGAGCGGGCGTTCGCGACTGGCCTGCGCCAGCCGGCACCGCAGCCGCCACTGCATCTCCTCGATCGACGGGGCGACGCCGGGTGGCGCGGGGCCGACCTCCCCGCCCGCCGGCGGCCCGGCACGCCAACCGGCCGCCGGGCCGCGGTCGGGCCCACCGCCGCCGGCCACCTGCCGCTCCAGGTCGTGCAGTCGCCACAGCGCCTGCTCCTCGTCGGCGGCCTGGCACCCGGTCAGCACGACCCGGACCGGCTCGTCGCGCAGCTGGCCGGCGAGTTGCCGCAGCACCCGGGTCTTGCCGCTGCCCATGTCGCCCTCCAGCCCGATGGTGGTGAGGGTGGCCCGGCGCGGGCCTTCCATCACCGCGCTGCGCAGCCCGGCGAGCAGCTGCGACTGGTTGACGAACACGGGGCCCGGAGCGGCCCGGAGCGGTTCGGCGGTGACCCGCCAGGCGCGCAGCGGGCGGTCGAACCCCTTGGCGGGGACCGGGGCCACCGGCGTGCAGTGCAGGTCGTCGCGGACGAGCAGCCAGGTCCGCACGTCCACCACCGCGCCGTCGGGCGGTGCGGCCGCCTGGAGCCGGGCGGCCCGGTTCATCACCGACCCGATGGCGAACGAGGAGTCCCGGTCGGTGAGCACCACCCGGCCGGAGGCCAGCCCGAAGCGGATCGACAGCCGCAGGCCGTACCGGCGGAACGCCCGGTCGTTGCGCTCACCGAGCGCCCGCAGCGCGGCCAGGGCACCGCGCGCCGCCCGCCGGGCGTCGTCCTCGCCCGCGGTGTCGGCGCCGAACACTCCCACCACCGCGTCGCCGATGAACTTCTCCAGGCGCCCGCCCGCCGCGGCCAGGGCGCCGCCGACGTCGGCGAAGTACGCCGCCAGCACGTCGTGCCACACCTGGGGGTCCAGGCCCCGGGCCAGCCGGGTGGACCCGGAGATGTCGCAGAAGGCCACCGTGACGAAGCGCAGGGTGGACGGAGCCGGTGGTGCGGCGAGGCTGGCGCCACACCCCATGCAGAACCGGGCGGCCGCGGGATTGGCCGTGCGGCAGTGGGCGCACGCGACGCCGGTCACCACACGAGGCCGCCGCCGTCGACCGCGTGCCCCTCGACGTCGTCGCCGTCGTCGAGCCTCCTCCGGATCTCCACGAGGAGCGCGAGCTCCGCGTCACTCAGGGATTCCAGCACGGCGCGCTGCTCGTCGGTGAGCTGGCCGGCGTCGAGGCCGAGCTGGTCGAGGCGGGACCGGTGTGCCATCGCGGGCCTCCGAGGTCGGTCATCAGGCCCACGAGGCCGTGGGCCGTGGTGAGGGCGCTGGTGGTGACGAGACGCTGCTGCGGGCCGGTCAGTGCCATGCCGGCCAGCAGGTCGGCCAGCTCGGCACCGTGCGCCGCGTCCAGCTCGGCGTGGCGGCGCAGGGTGGAGAAGGCCGCCGCGGGCAGGCCGGTCCGTCGCACCAGGACGGCCGCCAGGCCGGGCGCCGGCGGGTGCCACTCCAGCACCGCGATGTGGCCGGTCAGCGCGACCGGGTGGGCGTGGCGCAGCCAGTAGTGCTGAGCGCCGACGAGCCGGGCCGCGGCCGGTGCCGGGACCCGCTGCGCCAGCTCGGCCGGGTCTCCCCCGGCGGCGGCGTAGTCCGCCCGCAGCCAGGCGTCGTGGCCGAACTCGGCACGCACCTGGTCGGCGAAGTAGGCGGCGAGCCGGCCCTCGCCGCGGCGCACGCTCTCCGTCACCGCCTCGGCCAGCAGCGGCGCCGTCGCCCGGACGAGGTCGTGACAGGTCGCCAGCCAGGTCAGGTACCACTCCCGGGAGGTCGCGGCGGCCCACATCCGGGCCGCCGCGCGGCCCAGCTGCGGCCGGACGAGCTCCACCACCTGCCGTAGGGTCATGTCCACCCGGCCACGAGCTGCGCCAGCGCGGCGGCCCGGGGATCTTGGGCCACCCGTTCGTGCACCGCCCAGCACGGCTCGCACACGGAGCGGAACGGGCCGGGCGCCAGGAGCGCCAGCGCCGCCGGGCCGGGCCCGCCCATCACCCGCAGCACCGGGTCGGCGCGCAGCTCGTCCAGCGCGCGCGCCACGTCGGCCCGGTCCCGGACGGCCCGGCGCAGGCCCGGCGGGCCGGCGCCGGTGATGACGGCCTCGTTGCAGCAGCCCGTGACGGTGCCGTCGTAGCGCACGGTGGGCGAGTTCAGCAGGGTGCAGCGGCCGAGCGCGCCGACCGGTCGCGCCGGCGAGCGGGGAAACGCCCGGACACCCCGGCCGGTGGGCAGCGGCGGCACCACGGTGATCTCCGCCGTCGGGCAGAGCGTCCGGGCGGCGTCCCGGGCGCCCGGCTCGTCGAGGACCTGGACGACCACGTGGCAGCCGGCGGCCAGGGCCGCCTCCGCCGCGGCGGTCGCCGCCGCGGTGGCCCGGGAGCCGAGCGCCGCCGCGTGGAACGAGTCGGTGCTCAGCACGACCGTGGCGGTGCACGCCAGCACCTCGCGCGTCCCGGCCGACACCGGGCGACCGCCCCAGTGGCCGCTGGTGAACAGCACCACCGCCTTGCCTGCGGCGTGCAGCCGGCGGACCGCGAAGCGCAGGGCGCGCGGCTCGGCGAACGGCTCGCCGCCGGTCACCGCCACCACCCGCAGCGCGGGGAGCGCGCAGACGCCGGCGACCACCTCGGCGAAGGTGGCCCAGTCCGTGACGGTGGGGCCGGTCGCGGTGGCGGCCACGGAGCAGTGCCCGCACCCGACCGGGCACCGGTCGGTGAGGAACAGCGCGAGCGTGGCACCCGGCGTGCGCCGCAGCGCGTCGCGGTCCAGGTCGTAGAGGAACACCGAGGCCGCGGCCGCGTCGAAGGAGAG
>DATMJT010000621.1:0-2694 GCA_035553735.1 Pilimelia sp. | reverse complement strand
CCCGTAACCGGCCGCCCACGGCACCATCCTGGCCACCCACCGCGCCACGTGGCCGGCGCATGGCCTGACCCCGGCCGGCTACGGGGCGGCCGGTTACGGGGCGGCCGGCACGTCCCGGACGAACATCAGGTCGCGCACGGGGCGGCCGGCGGCCAGCGCGCGCAGCTCGAACTTCGTCAGCGGCCGGGCCGCCGGCCGGGGGGCGTACCCGTCGTACAGATTGCGCAGCTGTCCGTCGGCCGTCAGCGTGGCGAGCATCGCCTCGGCGTACGCCGGCCAGTCCGTGGCGCAGTGCAGCAGGCCCCCGGGCGCCAGGCGGGAGCGGATCAGCGCGACGTGCGCCGGCTGGATCAGTCGCCGCTTGTGGTGCCGCGCCTTCGGCCACGGGTCGGGGAAGTAGGCGTGCACGGCGGTGAGCTGGTCCGGGGCGATCTGGTGCCGCAGCAGGTCCAGGGCGTCCCCGGCGGCGACCCGCACGTTGGCCAGGCCCCGCCGCTCGACGAGGGCGAGCAGGTGCGCGATCCCGGGCGTGTGGATCTCCACGGCCAGGTAGTCGCGGCCGGGGTCGGCGGCGGCCATCTCCACGGTCGCGTCGCCCATGCCCGAGCCGATCTCCAGTACCAACGGCGCCGACCGGCCGAACAGCGCCACCGGGTCCAGCGGAACCGGTCGCCCGGGAGCCTCCGCGGCTTGCGGCCCGGCACCGGCCCCGGCGGGTCGGGCGCCCGGAACCCCGCGGTCCGCGAGCCCTGGTCCGGCCGCCGGGCGCCCGGGTCCGGAGTCCGGGAGCCCGGCCGCGGCGGCCGGCGGGAGCGCCACGGGCACCCCCAGGACCGGCCACAGCCTGCGGAGGGCGTCGTGGTGCCGGCCGCTCAACCGCCCCCGGCGCGGGTGGAACGTGCGCACCCGGGCCGGCGTGGGCACCGAGGCGTGGGGGCCGGGCTCGCCGGTGGTCACTGACCGCACAACGAACCAGGGTACGCACTCCACGCCCCGGCCCGACGCCTGCCACGACGCCTGGCGCGGGGTGCCGTTCAGCGCCGGCCGTTGCGGCCCAGCGGGCCGTCGCGGACCAGTACCCGGCCGACGAGGTCCGCGACCGGAACGCCGCCGAAGCCGCGGGAGTCCACCGCGACGGTCCGGTTGTCGCCCAGCAGGAACACCTGGCCGGCGGGCACGATCACCGGCCCGAACCAGCCGCGGCCACCCGCGCCCGGCGCCAGGTACGGCTCCGCGACCCGGCGGTCGTTGACGTACAACTCGGTCCCGCGCAGGGCCACCTCGTCGCCGGCCAGCGCCACCACGCGGTTGAGTGCCAGCCCGCCGGCCGGCGTGCGGTAGGCGACCAGGTCGCCGCGGTCCGGTCCGGACCAGCGCAGGGTCACCCTCTCTACCAGGACGCGCTCACCCGGGCGCAGCGTCGGCGCCATCGCGTCGGCGTGCACCGTCACCCGGGTGAGCGCGGCCGGCGGGACGGTGAGCAGGGCGACGGCCAGCACGGCGCCCGCCAGCGCCCAGCCCCGCCACGGCCGCCTCATCCCGCCTCCACCACCGGCCCCGGCACCGGACCGGGGACGAGCCCACGCTGCCAGCCGGCGGTGTGGCCCAGCGGTGCCCCGGCTGAGCGGGCGCACCGCGCGGGGCCGGTGCCGACGCCCGCCGGGCCCGGCGGTGCCCCGGCTGAGTCCCGGCTGAGTCCCGGCTGAGGCGCCGCCCGGCGTGAGCGCTCAGCCGGCGCGGCCCGCCGCCGATGAGAGGAGACGGTGCGGCAGGCCGCCGCGGCCGCGGGAGGCGACGGTGCAGGTCAGGGTGCTGGGCCGGCTGGCGGCCGCCGACGGCGGCATCCTCCTGCCCGTGGAGGCGCTGCCCCGCCGGGCCCGGCAGGTGCTCAGCGTGCTCGCCGCCCGGTACGACCGGGTGCAGTCCAAGGACGCCCTGGCCGACGCGGTGTGGGGCGGGAACCTGCCCGGAAACCACGCCGCGGCGGTGGAGCACTACGTCTCCCTGATCCGGCGCACCCTGCAGCCCGGCCGCCCCACCGCCGAGTCGTTCATCGTGACCCGCGGCAGCGGCTACCTGCTCACCACCGCGCGTGTCGACCTGGACCTGGCCGAGCTGCGCCGCCTGGTCCGGTTGGCCGACAGCCACGCCCCGGGCTCGGCCGACCGGCAGCGCGCGCGGCAACGGATCCTCGATCTCGTCACGGACCTGCCGTTCGCCGACGACGAGGACGCCGGCTGGGCCCTCGCGCCGCGCACCGAGGTGCGCGGCGCCGTGCTGGCCGCACTGGTGGAGCTGGGCACCGCCGCGCTGGACGCCGATCCGGAGCGGGCGCTGCGGCTGGCGCGCGAGGCGGTGGAGCTGGACGGGTACCTGGAGCCGGCCTACCGGATCGCGATGCGCGCGGCGGCCACGCTCGGCCGGTCCGGGGAGGCCCTGCGCTGGTACGCCCGCTGCCGCGACACGCTCGGGGCGGACCTCGGCGTGAGCCCGTCACCGGAGACGGCGGCGCTGCGGACGGAGATCCGGGCCGCGCACCGGCCGGTGGCGGCGTCCGCCGCTCCCGCCACCCGGCAGCCACCCGCCGTCGACCCACCTACCGTGAACCCGTCCACCAGCGCGGGGGCCGTCGCGGCGCACCCGCCCCCGCCGCCCGGCCGAGGCGACGGGGGCGGGTGCGCCGCGACGGCTGTC
>DATMJT010000620.1:0-6892 GCA_035553735.1 Pilimelia sp. | reverse complement strand
GCGTTCGCACTGCGGCTGGGCGCCGGCGCGCCGGCGGCCGCCGCCCACAGCCGCAGCCGCCGCCCGTCGAGATGGAACCCCGGCGGTGGGCACTTGACCGCCCCCCGCAGCCAGGCCGCGCCGAGCGGCGCCAGCGCGCTGGTGTACGCCGTGCGCACCCCGAGGTGCTCGTCGGCGGTCGGCAGCTGTCGCTGTTCGGTGCCGACCGACGCTCAGCGACACTCCGGAACCTCGTCGAACGCCCGCTTCAGCTCCGGCGACTCCAACCGGCTGGTGTCCGGCGCACTGGCCCCGTACTCCTTCTGCAGCACCTCCATCACCGCCGAGACCCGGTCGTAGAAGGGCCGGGCCTCCCGGGTGTCCAGCTCCTCGATCGAGGCCCGGGCGCGACCGTACGCGTCACGCACCGCCGTCAGCGACGCGACGAACTCCCGCGCCACGTCGCCGCCGCCGGCCACCGCCGGCGCGCCCGCACGCTCGACCTCGGAGCGCGCGGCCTCGCTGGCCGCCTGGGCGCCGCCGAGCAACCGGACCAGGTTCTCCTTGGCCTGCGCCGGGGTGGTCGCGGCGCTCATCTGCTGCTGGGTCCGGGCCGCCAGCTTGCCGATCTCGGCCCGCCAGGGGGCCAGGGCGGTGCACACCGTCGCCGCCCACGCGTGCGGCGAGGGCGCGGACGTACACCCGACGACCAGCAGCAGGACGGCCAGACAGGCTCCGGCGGCGCGGGGCGTACGCATGCGTTGCAGCGTACGACCGGATCGCGGCCAGGGCGAGGCGTCGGAGCGGGACTACGTGCGCCGGGCCAGCAGGTAACTGCGCTGACTCGGGTGCTCGGCCCCGGGCCAGGGCTGCCGGTCGGTACGGCTCATGACCGTGAAACCGGCCACCGCCAGGTCCCCGGTCACCTCCGCCGGGTCCAGGAAGTGGAACGTCAGGTCGACCGGGGTGTCCCACCACTGCGTGAGGCAGCGGCTCTGCCCGGCGCCGCAGTCGGCGTCGCTGACGTGGAAGGCCAGCAGCAGCCAGCCGCCGCGGGTGACCGCCCGGGCCAGCTCCGCGAAGCCCGCCCGGCGCCCGGACCGGTCGAGATGGATGATCGAGTACGGCGCCACCGCGCCCGCCCACTCGCCGTCGGCCGCGGGCAGCGCGTCGAAGGTGCCCACCTCGAACCGCAGGTGCGGATGCCGCAGGCGGGCGACCCTCACCATCTCGGGGGAGACGTCCACCCCGACCACCCTCAGCCCGAGCCCCGCCAGGTAGCGGCAGACGTGGCCCGGCCCGCACCCGATGTCACCGACCACGCGGCCTGCCCCGGCCGCCTCCCGCACCAGCTCGGCGAAGCAGCCGTACATCGCCCGGTCGACGGGCTTGCCGATCAGCTCGTCGCCGATCTCCTCCGCGTACCGCTGCGCCACGGCGTCGTAACTCGCGCGGACCGCGTCACTGCCCGTCATGCGGCCACCCTACCCACGCGGCGCCGCCCCGGCCTCCGTCACAGGCGGCTGGTGCGGCGGCCGGAGCCCGTGCCGGAACCCGGCGGCGCCCACGCCGCGAGCACCGCAACGCCCCACGCAGCCGGCGGCCGGGCCGGGTGACCGGCGAAGGGATCAAGCGTGGCCGCCCTGAGCGGGCACCCGGCGCCGCCGCCGGCCCAGACCCCGGAGCGAGACGCCCGCACCCCCGGCCCGAGGCACCCGTGGCCCCGGGCGAGACGCCCATGGCCCTCGGTGCCAGGACGCCGTGGCCCGGGCGAAACGCCCGTGGCCCCCGGCAACCGCCGGGGGCCACGGGAACCGACTCCGCGGATCAGGCGTTGACCTTCTCCGGCGCATCGGCGCGCGCACCGCCGGCGGCGGTGTCGCCCATGGCGATGGGCTTGCGCTTGCTCCAGGTCACCGCGGCGACCACGATGAGCGTGGCCGCGCCCGCGATCGCGACGCGCACGCCGGTGTTGGCGTCCGCGCCCACGCTGAAGGTGACGACGGCAGGCGCGATGAGCAGCGCGACCAGGTTCATCACCTTGAGCAGCGGGTTGATCGCCGGCCCGGCGGTGTCCTTGAAGGGGTCACCCACCGTGTCGCCGATGACGGTCGCGGCGTGCGCCTCGGAGCCCTTGCCGCCGAACGCGCCATCCTCGACCAGCTTCTTGGCGTTGTCCCAGGCGCCGCCGGAGTTGGCCAGGAAGACGGCCATCAGGGTGCCGGCGGCGATCGCACCGGCCAGGTAGGACGCCAGAGCGCCCACGCCGAGGCCGAACCCGACCGCGATCGGGGCCATGATGGCCAGCAGGCCCGGGGTCATCAGCTCCCGCTGGGCGTCGCGGGTGCAGATGTCCACCACCTTGCCGTACTCGGGGCGCTGGGTGCGCTCCATGATGCCCGGCAGCTCGCGGAACTGGCGCCGCACCTCGAAGACCACCGCGCCGGCCGCCCGGGACACCGCGTTGATGGCCAGTCCCGAGAACAGGAACACCACCGCGGCACCGATGAGCATGCCGACCAGGTTCCGCGGGTTGGACACGTTCAGCAGGTTGGTGATCTCGTCGGCGATGGCCGCCCCGTCGGTGCCGGGGCGGGCCTCCGCCAGCGCCGAGCGCAGCGTGTTGGTGTACGAGCCGAACAGCGCCGTCGCCGCGAGCACGGCGGTGGCGATGGCGATGCCCTTGGTGATGGCCTTGGTCGTGTTGCCCACCGCGTCCAGCTCGGTGAGCGTGCGGGCCCCGCGCTCGTCGATGTCACCCGACATCTCGGCGATGCCCTGCGCGTTGTCGGAGATCGGGCCGAAGGTGTCCATCGCCACGATCACGCCGACGGTGGTCAGCAGGCCGGTGCCCGCCAGCGCCACCGCGAACAGCGAGAGCGTGATGGAGGTGCCGCCCAACAGGTAGGCGCCGAACACGCCCGCGCCGATCAGCAGGGCCGAGTAGACCGCCGACTCCAGGCCGACGCTGATACCGGCCAGGATGACCGTGGCCGGGCCGGTGAGCGAGGTCTTGCCGATGTCCTGGACCGGGCGCCTGTTGGTCTCGGTGAAGTAGCCGGTCAACGCCTGGATCGCCGCGGCGATGACGATGCCGATGATCACGGCGAGGATGGCGAACGCGGGCGGGCCGAGGGGCAGGTCGCCGGTCACCTCGAGCTGGGTCCGCCACTCCGGACCGAGCTGCTCAACCCAGGTCGGCTCCAGGTAGAGGTAGCTGGCCACCGCCACCACGACCGCCGACAGCGCGGCGGACGCGTAGAAGGCGCGGTTGATCGCCGTGAGGCCGGAGCGGTCCGAGGCGCGCAGCCGGGTGATGAACACGCCGACGATGGCCACGATGACGCCGATGCCCGAGACGATCAGCGGGAAGACCAGCCCGGCCTCGCCGAACGTGGCCCGGCCCAGGATCAGCGCCGCCACCAGCGTCACCGCGTACGACTCGAACAGGTCCGCCGCCATGCCGGCGCAGTCGCCGACGTTGTCGCCGACGTTGTCGGCGATGGTCGCCGGGTTGCGCGGGTCGTCCTCGGGGATGCCCTGCTCGACCTTGCCGACCAGGTCCGCGCCGACGTCGGCCGCCTTGGTGAAGATGCCGCCGCCGACCCGCATGAACATGGCCAGCAGCGCCGCGCCGAAGCCGAAGCCCTCCAGCACGGTCGGGGCGTCACCCTTGTAGAGCAGCACCACCAGGGCGGCTCCGAACAGGCCCAGGCCGACGGTCAGGAAGCCCACCACGCCGCCCGTACGGAACGCGATCGACATCGCCGCCTCGCGGCCGCCCTGCGCCTCGCGGGCCGCCGCGGCCACGCGCAGGTTCGCCCGGGTGGCCAGGGCCATGCCGGCGCCGCCGATGAACGCGCTGAACACCGCACCCACCACGAAGAACGCCGACCGGCCGATCTTCACCAGGGTCTCGTTGTCCCCGGCGTCGTGCACCGGCAGCAGGAAGAGGAGCACCACGGCGAGTACGACGAACACACCGAGGGTCTTGAACTGACGGAACAGGTATGCCGACGCGCCCTCCTGCACGGCGCCGGCGATCTCCTGCATGTTCGTGGTGCCCTTACCGGTTGCCAGCACCGCGCGCACCAGCGCGGCGGCGAAGCCCAGCGCCACCAGCGCGATGACCGCCGCGACGATGACGTAGGAAACGTTGTCTCCGGTAAGGGACAGCTCGCCGCCGGGGGCGGCCAATGTCCCTTGCATTTCATGTCCTCCTGAACGAACGCGCGCCCTCGTCCCCCGCCCAGCCGGCGGGGACGCCTCCACGCGGGAGCAGTACGGTGCAAACGACTACCCCGGACCGTCGGGCCGGGTCCGGGTTCGTCAGCCCCCTCCGGCGTGCGGAGCGGGGACACTGCGTATGACCCGCGTACTCTAGCCGTACGCGGTGGTGCTGGTCACACCCAGTGGCCACTGTGTCGCGGTGATGTTGACCGTTGTGTCCGGTAGATCAATCGCGTAACTTCGATTGATTGCGCGCCCGCCCCGCAGCGCCCGCCCGGCCACCGCCCGAGGACGGTCAGCGGCGCACCACGGGCCAGCTCATGCGCACCTCCGTGCCGAGCCCCTCGGCCACCGGGCGCACCTGGAGATCCTCGACGAAGCCGGCCAGCAGCGCGAAGCCCACCCCGACCGTGAGCGCCTCGTCGGTCAGCGACTCGTTGGCCAGTTCGTCCGGCGGCAACGCGGCCAGGCCGAGCCCGGCCTCGATGGGTGCCCGGTCCGTCACCAGCACCGTGTACGGGTTGTCGTCGGACATCTCCACCACGACCTGGTCGCGCAGGCCGTACTGCCGGTGCAGCGCGACCGCGCGGGTGCACGCCTCGCCGATCGCGAGCCGCACCTCGTCCAGCAGCTCCTCCGCCACCCCGGCCCGGCGGGCCACCGCCACGCCGACCAGCCGGGCCGTGCGTACGTGCACCGGTGCCGGCGAGAAGCAGAGCCGTACCCTCGACATCAGCGGACCGCCGTCACGCGCCCGAACCCGGGTCCGCGTCCCTCGGCGGCTCACCGGCCTGCGGCGGGCCGGCGGCGCGCGAACCGGGCGTATCCGGCGCCGCGCCGGTCGAGGACCCCGACGACCCGGCGACCGCGGCCTCCACCGTCTCGTAGAGGGGGAACACCTGGTCCAGTGCGGTGATCCGGAAGATCTTGAGCAGGGGCTCCTTGGTGCAGACCAGCCCGAAGCTGCCGCCCGCGGAGCGCAGCCGCTTCAAAGCGCCGACCAGCACCCCGAGCCCGGTGGAGTCGAGGAAGTCCACCCGCCCGAGGTCCACCACCACGTGGCGGGCGCCGCCCTCCACCAGCTCGATCAGCCGCTCGCGCAGGCGGGGGGCCGTGTAGACGTCCACCTCGCCGCCGACCTCCAGCACCGTGTGTTCGGCGACGGTGCGGGTCGCCAGCGACAGCTCCATCCGTACCTCCTCCGGCGGCGCCAACCACCCACGACGGGTGAGGCCCTTCCGGGCATCTAACCATCTCTACGGCGCCGGCACTCATCTTCGCCCGTCGCTGAGGGCCGCGCCGCGTCGGGCGGCGCGTCGGACCGCGCTCGGCGCCCCGTCCGGGCACGGTGCGCCGGCGCGCGCCGACCTCCGCGCGGCCGCGGCGTGGGCGGGCCGGCGCCGGCCCGCCGGTGGTCCGGACCGCGGGGCCGGCGCCGGCCCGCGCCCCCGCCGGCGGCGGGGCGCCGCGGTTGGACGGCACGGCGGGATCGGTGCCAGAGTGCAGAGCGTGACGTCCGCCTCGACCACGCCCCGCCCCGGCGGGCCGTCGGCGGTCCGCCCCGATCCGCGAGAACTGCTGCGCCGGCTGTCCGCGCGCAGCGCCGACGCGCCGAGTCCACCCGTGACACACGTGGTCGAGTTGCCCGCCCGCCCGGGTCAGACCCGGCCGTGGCCCGGCTGGGTGCCGGCGGAGCTGCGCGACGCCCTCGCCGCGCGCGGCGTGACCGCCCCGTGGCGCCACCAGGTGCACGGGGCCGAGCTGGCCCACTCCGGCCGGCACGTGGTGGTCGCCACCGGCACGGCCTCGGGCAAGTCGCTGGTCTACCAGCTGCCGGCGCTGTCCGCCCTGCTCGCCGACCCGCGGGCCACGGTGCTGTACCTGTCCCCCACCAAGGCGCTGGCCGCCGACCAGCTGCGGGCCGTTGCCGCGCTGGACCTGCCCGGCATCCGCCCGGCCTGCTACGACGGGGACACCCCGCGCGCCGAGCGCGACTGGGTACGCCAGCACTCCCGGTTCGTACTGACGAACCCGGACATGCTGCACCACTCCCTGCTGCCCGGGCACCGGAGGTGGGGCGCCTTCCTGCGTCGGCTGTCCTACGTCGTGGTCGACGAGTGCCACGTCTACCGGGGAGTCTTCGGCTCCCACGTGGCACACGTGCTGCGGCGGCTGCGCCGGGCGGCGGCCCGCTACGGCGGGGCGCCGACCTTCGTGCTGGCCTCTGCGACCTCCGGGGAGCCCGACGTGGCGGCCAGCCGGCTCATCGGTCTGCCGGTGACCGCCGTGACCGAGGACGCCACTCCGCGGGGCGGGGTCACCTTCGCGCTCTGGGAGCCGCCGCTGCTGCACGGGGCGCCCGACCAGCCGCCGGCCGACCCGGCGGCGCCGGACTCGCCGGTCCGGCGGTCGGCGCTGCGCGAGACGGCGGATCTGCTCGCCGACGCCGTCGCCCACGGCGTGCGGACCCTGGCCTTCGTCCGCTCCCGACGCGGCGCCGAGGTGGTGGCGTCGATGGCCCGGCGCTCGCTCGACGAGGCCGTGCCGGGCCTGGGCGGGCGGGTGGCCGCGTACCGGGCCGGTTACCTGCGCGAGGACCGCCGCGCTCTCGAGCGCCGGCTGCCGGGGTAGCCGCAGATCACCACGGCGTCCAGCCCGGCCAGATCGACGCCCAGCTCCAGCG
>DATMJT010000619.1:0-19686 GCA_035553735.1 Pilimelia sp. | reverse complement strand
ATCTCGACTCGGTGGTCGAGGGTCCGGGGATCAACGACAACGGCAGCGGCATCGCGGCCATCCTCGAGATCGCCGTGCAGATGTCCAAGCTCAAGATCAAGCCGCGGCAGAAGGTGCGGTTCGCATTCTGGGGCGCCGAGGAGTCCGGCCTGCTCGGCTCCCGGCACTACGTCAACAACCTCAGCGACACCGAGCTGAGCAGGATTTTCGCGAACCTCAACTTTGACATGCTGGGCTCGGTCAACTACGTCCGGTTCGTCTACGACGGTGACGGCTCCAACGGCGGCCCGGTCGGTCCGCCCGGCTCCGGCGAGATCGAGAAGGTCTTCACCGACTACTTCGCCGACCAGCGGCTGGCCAGCACGCCGACCGAGTTCAACGGGCGGTCGGACTACGGTCCGTTCATCGCCGTCGGCATCCCGGCCGGTGGCCTCTTCAGCGGCGCCGAGGGCGTCAAGACCGAGGAGCAGGCCGCCGTCTACGGCGGGACGGCCGGCAAGCCGTACGACCCCTGCTACCACAACCAGTGCGACACCATCAACAACCTGAGCCCGCAGGCGCTGGCCGAGCTGGGTGACGCCGCGGCCCACGCGGTGCAGACCCTGGCCCAGACCAAGACCGGGTTCTTCCCCGACGGCAGCCTCCGGGCGGCCGGCGCCCGCACCCTGCAGGCGGACACCTTCGAGTACCGCGGCTCGCACGCGATCCGCTGACCCGCGTACGGCGCGGGGTGCGAGCCGCCACGGCTCGCACCCCGCCCGGCGCAGGCCCCGCCCGGTCGCCGTCCCGGCCGGGCTGGGTCGACTGCCGAAGCCGCGCCGGCCCGGCTGGGTGAGGTCCAGGGTCACCCATCGCCGCAGCCCCGCCCGCGCGGGCTCGAGGACGCCGCCGGTCTAGGGCAGGCCGATGAGGCGCGCCATCGTCCGCATCTGGTGGTCGAAGAACGCCTCGCGCTCGACCACGGTGTTGTTGAGCTGACCGAACAGCTCGAAGCTCACCGCACCGAAGAGCTGAATCCAGGCCGTCATCCCGCGGGCGAAGATCTCCTCCGGCACGCCCGGCGCGGCGAGGTCCCGCACGCCGGTCAGGTCGGCACGCAAGCGCTCCGGCAGCGGATCACCGGCCGGCACCGCGGTGGTGGCCACCGCGTCGCGCAGGATTCCCCCGATCAGCAGGGGTATCCGGGTGGCCGGCGGGACGGTGTCCTGCGGCGCCTGGTAGCCGGGCACCGGGCTGCCGTAGATGAGCGCGTACTCGTGGGGATGGCGCAGGGCCCAGCCGCGGACCCCGTGACAGGTCGCCAGCCAACGGGCCGTCACGTCGGCCCGGTCGGCGCTCGCCTCGGCCGCCTCGGCGGCCTCGCCCAGCGCGTTGTACGAATCGATGATCAGGGCCGTGAGCAGGTCGTCCCGGCTGGCGAAGTAGCGGTAGACCGCAGAGGACACCATGCCGAGGTCGCGGGCCACCGCCCGCAGCGACAGGTTCGCGCCGTCGGCGGCCAGGTGGCGGCGCGCGGCTGCCTTGATCTCTTCGGTCATCTCGGCGCGGACGCGGGCGCGCACGGAGGCGGCGGTCATGTCCCGAGTGTGCCACATGCATAGATCAGCGATGTACTCCGAGAGCGCCGCTCTTGACTGTCCCGCCCGACCGTGGGAACGTTGATCCGACAAGAGAGCACTGCTCTGGAGGAGGTTCCATGTCCCTGCACGTCGTCGTGGGCGCCGGTCCCGTCGGGTCGGCCGTGGCCGCACTCCTCGCCGCACGTGGCGCGCGGGTGCGGGTGGTGACCCGCCGGGGCGGCGGGCCCGAGCACCCCGGCGTCGAGCGGGTCGCGGCCGACGCCGCAGACCCGGTGCGCCTGCGGGAGCTGACCGCCGGCGCCGCCGTGCTCTACAACTGCGCCAACCCCGCCTACACCCGCTGGCCGACCGACTGGCCGCCGCTGGCCGCGTCGATGCTGGCCGCGGCGGAGCACAGCGGCGCCGTGCTGGCCGTCACCGGAAACCTCTACGGGTACGGGCCCGTGCGCGGCCCCATGACCGAGGACACCGCGCTGGCCGCCACCACGCGCAAGGGCAGGGTGCGCGTGGCGATGTGGCGGCAGGCACTGGCGGCGCACGACGCCGGCCGGGTACGCGCCTTCGAGGCGCGGGCGTCCGACTACGTCGGGGCGGGTGCGGCTTCGGTGTTCTCGGCCGTGCTGCTGCCCGCGATGGCGCGCCGGCGTACGGCCTGGGCACCGGCCGACGTGGACGCCCCGCACAGCTTCACCTACACCGGCGACGTGGCGCGCACCCTGGTGACCCTCGCCGCCGACGAGCGCGCCTGGGGCCGGGCGTGGCACGTGCCCAGCCCACAGCCGATCAGCATCCGCGAGCTCGCCCGGCGGTACGCGGCAGTCACCGGCCAACCCGGCGTGCCCGTACGGGGACTGCCGCGCTGGGTCCTGCGGGCGGCGCCGTTCGTGCCGATGGCCCGGGAGCTGGCCGAGATGGACTACCAGTTCTACGCGCCGTTCGTGCTGGACTCCTCGGCCGTCACCCGCACCTTCGGGCTGACGGCCACGGACCTGGACGTGGCGCTGCGCGAGGTCGCGGAGGCGGCCGCGCGCACCGCCGCGCGGCGCCTGTGACGCCACCGGCGACCGGCCGCACGCGCGACTGGTCGAACAGTCCGGCGCCGGGGACGGCGCCGCCCGTGAGCTCCTTGCGACGGGGGTGCAGCATGGACGCGTGAAGTCCCTCTCTCTCGCGGCGCTCGCGTTGGTCCTGGCCACGCCGATCGCGTCGGCGTGGCTCATCGGCGACCTGACCAACGAGGAGGCCCGGCGGCTCGCCGCCGAGGGGGTCGAGCTGGACTACGCGATCCGGCCCGCGAGCCTCGGCCCCGTCGCCGACCGGTATGTCGGCGTCCTGGCGTGCGCCGTCGCCGTCGGGGCGCTCGGCGTTCTGCTGTGGGCGACCCGAAGCCGGCGCCTGGACCCCCGGTGGTGGAACGTGCTCGCGCCGCTCGTCGCCGCCGGCGTACTCGCCGGATTCTCGTGGCGCCTCATGACCGCCGGCGGCATCGGCGCCAACATCGGCGCCGGCCTCGTGGTCGTCATCGGCGGTCCGCTCCTGGTGGCCCTGCTGGCAGGCGCGGTCGTCGCCGCCGTGCTGATCCGGCGGAGGAGGGCGCCGCGCGCCTCCGGCACCCCGGGATGAGCGGCGACCCGCGCGCCGCAGGCTCCGGATCAGATCGGTCCAGTACTGCCAGGCAGGAGCTTCGGCATCGAGGTCCCGATCGCCCGCGGCAGGAAACCGGGCGACTGCTCGGCCTCGCTCGACAGGGCGTAGCCGTCCCGCATCTCCAGGTGGACGGCGACATCGATTTCGTGATCAATCCGGCCACGGCAAAGGGCCCGCTCATGACAATCTTTGCTGGGCAAGCGTTCGCCTATCTTGCCGCCTTCGCCGCAATCGTGGTTCTAGAGTTCCGTGCCCTGAAGCCGTTCCTCCAAAATTCGGCGTAAGATAGGAATCTTTTCAGCGCGCTGCTGGTCGAGGTGAGCCAGTACGATCCCGCTCGGCCGGCGTGGCGGCCCGCACTCGATGACCTCATGCGGCGTGACGATCAGATCCACGCTGAAGTCGTGCTCCGTTTCGGGCAACTCCTCGTCCACCACCTGGAGCTGGTGGACGGTCGTCACGATCGTCGTCGCCTGGCCGATCAGCCCGGACTCTGCCAGGAGCGCCACCTCGATGTCCGAGTAGCCGGCGCCCTTGCCGACCCGCACGCCGGCGTGGTTGACCGCGACGCTGCCGCAGATGATCAGGTCAACTGCGCGCATGGTCTCTACGCCGATGGTCAGCGCGATCCCGCGAGCACCGTCGCTGGTGGCGGCGACCTCGGGTGGTTCGGGCAGATCTGCGGGGTCAAGCAAGTAGAACGGCTGCAAGGTGGCGAGCCGCGGCACCGCCACGTAGAGCAGCTTCTGTTCTTGGAGCGCGCGGACTCGCACCGGCAGCTGGGCCTTGTCGGGGTTGGCCTTGATCACCGTGGCGGCCCGCCGGGCGGTGACCTCAGCCAGGCGATCAGCCGCCGCCTCCTTGCCGACGAAGTTCGGGATGTGGCCATGCGCTTCGGACAGGACGGCGTCGTGGCGTTCCAGCAGCGCCCACACCTTCTCCCGAGCGGCCTGCTTCGCCTCGTCCAGTGCTGGGTCGATCACGCGGTCGCTCCTATGCCGCCGGCGGCCGCCAGGCGTGGCCGGAGCCAGGGCTGCGGTTCGGTGTCAGCGCGTTCCCAGCGCACGACGGTCGAGCGATCGACACCCATGACCTCGGCCAGCTGCTCCTGGCTCAATCCAACGGTCTTCCGCCGAACAGCGAGATTGCGCCGTCTCATCTCCATGGCGTCCGTCCTCGGTGGGCGGTCCGCGTCACGCAGACCATTCAGGCAGGTCACACACGGCGACGCAAGACCTCTGCGGCATTTCTGCGCCTCGTCCGCAATGTCGCCGGGCGGGCCGGATCGGTTGAGTGGAGATCACGGCACCGGGACGGGTGCCGGGCTCCGGACGCCCGGGTCGGCACCTACGTCCGTCCCCGCTCGTCCCGGTGCCCTCCAGGTCGATCACCAGATGCGGCGGCACGCGGCGAGTGGGGCTGCACGCACCGCCGCTCGGCACGCAGGGAGAAAACGTGATCACTTCCAGGCGGGAGCTACTGCTGCTCGTCCGCCCGACGGCGGAGCGGACGTTGTACCTCGACTCGGCGGTGAAGCCATGAACAAGGCGCCGCGCCTCGACGTTCAGCACGACAACGATGACTACTCGGTCGATGCCTCCTCCGCGTCGTTGGACGTACCGCTGGCCGTCCGGGCGGTGGTCACCCATCAGCCGGAGCAGTGGCCCTTCGGCCCCTTGTGCCGCAACTGTCACGCCGCGTGGCCGTGCCGGTTGTGTCGCTGGGGATTGGCCGTGCTTGAGGTGGCCGGCTGGCACAGGACGGCGATCGCGGACCTGCCATGTCGCGCCCGGGCTGGTGAAACCCTGTGGTGACCACCGTAGTAGCGACCGGCTCGGCGCTGCACAGCTTGGCACTGGAGTTGTATCGCAGCCACGCACCCATGGCCGACGGCTGCAGAACGCGCTGCGGCCTGTTCCGGTGCACCGCTCGCGCACATGCTGCGGAGGTACTGCACACCGCAGCTGTCGCCGGCCGCGTAACCGGAATGGCCAGGGTGCCAAGCCCCAATCGTCTGACGGACAGAAGAGCATGATGGACCGAGCGACAGGAACAGGATCATGAAAGAAGAAGATCGCTTGTCTGAACTGCGACGATACGAGCTCCTAACACGATCTCTGCGAGTGCTTGATCAATCGTCGCCAGCGGATCAGGACGCAACCGAGGGTGACCAGGCCGGTGTGGATGTCCAGGCGAGGAGGCCGACCGGCAACGCCGGCGGCTGATGGATCTTGAGCGGCAGCGAGCCAGGGCCGAGGAGGCGTACTACGCCGACGCCATGAGCGTGGAGGAGTTCCGCGGCGAGCAGCGGCGGATCGGTCGGGAGCAGGAAGCTGCCGAGCGGATCATGCGGCAGTGCCAGCTGGAGCGGCAGGATCTTGAGGATGCCGTGGAAGAAGCCCTGCTGCTGCTTGGGGATGCGTACGAGCTGTACCGGCAGGCTCCGCCTGCCGTACGGCGGCTGCTGAACCAAGCGGTCTGGACTCGGCTGCGGGTGCACGAGCGGACAGTGGGCGGGGATCTGGCGGAGCCGTTCGCGCTGCTCACGGCGCCGCTGACGCTGCAGGATGAAGATCAGGACTGCGACAACGTCGCAGAAGCGGACGGCGCGGACGAGGCGGCGGTCTCGACAGAGGTCGAGGGCACAAAAATGAACCGCGCCCCGTTTCCGGGACGCGGTTCAAACATCAACTACCTGGTAGCGGGGACAGGATTTGAACCTGCGACCTCTGGGTTATGAGCCCAGCGAGCTACCGAGCTGCTCCACCCCGCGTCGGCCCGGTAAGCGTAGCGCACCCATCGCCGGAGCTGCAAAACGCCCGGCAGATCGCGGCGGCGGTGCCCCCTGCTCCCGGTCGGTCAGGGCGCGGTCGTCGGCGTCATGCTCCGGACGACCTCGGCGCTGCGGCGCGGGCGTCGCTGCCAGTCGAACAGGCCGAAGGGTACGGCCTGCCCCGCCAGCCACTCGTAGTTGTCGATGCCGGTCCAGAAGAACACCCCGGCGACGTCGATGCCGTCGGCGCGGGCCCGGTCGACGTGGCCCATGGCGCTGCGGAGGTAGTCCGCCCGGGCCTCGTCGTCGCCTCCGTACCCCAGCTCGGCCACCACGAGCGGTCGACCGGGCAGCTCGCGGGCGAGTCGGCGCAGCACCAGGTCGAGCCCGTCGGCCCAGGGCACGTACCCCAGCGGCCCCGGCGCGGCGTCGGGCGGGTACGTGCCGGGCTCACCCCGGCCGTCGACGGTCGTCGCGCTGTAGTACGAGAAGCCGTAGCAGTCGAAGGCGTCGGCGTAGGCCTCGCTGCGGGCCAGGCGCAGCCACGAGTCCCAGACCGCGGCGTCCCACTGGGCGACGGCCGCCCGCGCCTCGGGGCTGTCGTCCGCGGGCACCAACGGCGTCAACGACTCGTTGGCGCAGACCGGTCGGCCGGTGCCGCGCAGGCGCGTCGCCGCCTCGAAGTCGGCGTGGTGGATGGCGTCCAGCGCCTGGCGGAACTCGGCGACCGACCGGGACCCGGGCGGGAAGGTGCCGGCCAGGTACGCCTTCTGGGCGAAGCTCGTGGGGTTGTTCACGGGCATCCACCCGTCGACGAGGTCGCCGAACTCCTCGGCCGCCGTGTCCACCCAGCGCCGCCAGCGGTCCCCGGCCGTGGGCGCCAGGATGCCGCCCTCGCCGGCCAGCCACTGCGGGAGCGCGGTGTGCAGGAGGGTGACCCACATCCGCAGCCCCACGCCGCGGCCGGCGGCCAGCACGCCCCGGTAGTACTCGACGGCCGCCCGGTCCAGCGCGTCCGGCGCCGGCTGGACCCTGGCCCAGTTGACGGACAGCCGGTGGTCACGGAAGCCCCACCCCGCCAGCAGCGCCAGGTCGTCGCGGTAGCGGGCGGCGAACCCGTTGCCGGCGCCGGACCGGGGGGCGCGACCGGCCCGCTCCCAGGCGTACCAGTTGTCCTGCGGGCACGCCCCCTCCACCTGCACCGCCGAGCTGGCCGTGCCCCACCACCGGAGCGGCCGGTCCGCCGGCCGCTCCGGGTGGGGCGGAGCCTTACCCGCCATGGTCACGTCCCTTCGTCGATCGGCCGGTGGCGGTCGCCACCGCGACCCGTCGGTACGCGCGGCCGGCTCAGCCGGGGCTGGGCGACGGCGACCCGCCGGGACTGGCCGTCGGGCTCGGGTTGGGGCTGCCGGTCGGGCTGGGCGTGCCGGTGGGCGTGGCCCCGGCGGCCCGGCGGGCGGCCTCGAACTCCTTCATCGCCTGGTCGAGGGCGGCCAGCGCCCTGCCGTACCGCTCGAAGTCGCCGGCGCTCTGCGCGGCACGGACCTCGTTGATCGCCGCCTGGACCTTCTCCCCCGCCGCGGCCAGTGCTCCGCTCGGCGGCGGGGTGTTGTTGTTGCCGCCCGGCGGCGGCCGGTCGTTGTCGCCCCGCGGCGGCGTCTGCCCGCCCGCCTTGATCAGCTGGTCGATGCCCTCGTCGAGGCTGTCGGCCAGCACGACGTGCTTGCCCTCCCCGAAGCTGAGCAGCACGCGCTGCAGCAGCGGGTAGGCGTCCTCCTGGTTGCTGCTCTTGACGTAGACCGGCTCCACGTAGAGGATGCCGTCCCCGAACGGCAGCGACAGCAGGTTGCCGAACAGCACCTGGGCCTTGTTGTCGGCCGAGAGGAAGCTGAGCTGGGTACGGATGTCTGCGTTGTTGGTCATCTGCTGGTGGATCTGCACCGGCCCGGCCACCCGGGTCTCGTTGGGCAGCTTCAGCACCTCCAGCCGGGGCCGGTTGTCGACGTACGAGCCGGACACGATCGCGGCCAGGTTCTGCCGGCCGTTCGGGGTGAGCGCCGAGGTGAGCTGGAAGCGCGCCTCGTCCTGCCCGGGCAGCTGGGTCAGCAGGTAGTACGGCGGCTGCTTGAGCTCGGCGTCCGGGTTGTCGGGGGCGTTGGGCACCTCCCAGAAGTTCTGCCCGGAGAAGAACTCCACGGGGTCGGTGACGTGGAACCGGGCCAGCAGGTTGCGCTGCACCTTGAACAGGTCGGCCGGGTAGCGGAAGTGCGCGGCCAGGTTCGCCGGGATCTCCGCGCGCGGGATCACCAGGTCGCCGCCGAACGCCTGGTTCCACGCCTTGAGCACCGGGTCGGTCTCGTCGAACTCGTACAGCTTCACGGTGCCGTGGTAGGCGTCCACCGTGGCCTTGACCGAGTTGCGGATGTAGTTGACGTTCTCCTTGGCCTGGGCGAACGTGCCCAGGTTGGTCTGCGCGTCGGTGGTCTCCGACTGCAGGTTGACCCGCTCGGCGTACGGGTAGGTCGCCGCCGTGGTGTAGCCGTCGATGATCCACTGGATCCGGCCGTCGACGACCGCCGGGTACGGGTCACCGTCCAGGGTCAGGAACGGCGCCACCTTCTTCACCCGCTCCCGCGGGTCCCGCACGTAGAGCAGCTTGGAGGAGTCGTTGACCGCGTCGGAGAGCACGAAGTTGCTCTCCGCGAAGCGCATCGCGTACAGCAGCCGGCGGAACATCGAGCCGATCTCCACCCCGCCGTCGCCGGTGTAGGTGTAGTACTGCTCGCCGCCCTCGCTGGTGGGCCGGTCGAACTCCACGTTGCGGCCGGCGTCGGACTGGCCCACGATCGCGTAGTTGGTCAGCCGCTCGCCGAAGTAGATCCGCGGCTGGCTCGCCGGGATCTGCTCGGTGGACGAGGCGCAGGTCTCCCCGTCGCTCTCGGGCTGCTCGCCCAGGAAGCCGGAGACGAAGTACGGCAGCCCGTTGCACACGCGGTTGGCCGGGGCGGCCACCGCGCCGTACCCGTGGGTGAACACGGTGTGCCGGTTCTGCCAGCCCCGCTGCTGGTCGGTCAGCTCGTCGTCGGAGACCTCCCGCATACCGATGACGTAGTCCCGGGTGCGCCCGTCGACGGTGTACCGGTCGATGTCCAGCTTGCGGCCGAAGTCGTAGAAGCCGCGGACCTGCTGGAGCTGGGTGAACGTCTCGGACACCAGCTCCGGGTCGAGCAGGCGGATGTTGTCCACCACGGGGTTGGGGTCGGCCAGGCTGCGCGGCGGGACCACCGTGCCGGCGGCGTACGGCCGGATGGCGGTGTCGGTCAGGCCGTACGCCGCCCGGGTGGCGGCGATGCTGCGCGCGATGTACGGCGCCTCCTTGTCCCGCAGGCTGGGCTTGACCGTGAAGGTCTGCACCGCCCACGGGTAGATGCCGCCGATCGCCACGGCCGAGATGCCCAGCAGCGCCAGGGCCATCCCGGGCCACAGCAGGTTGCGCAGCACGGCGTTGGAGAACACGATGATCGCGATGGCCACCAGTACGGAGATGTAGGCGAGGATCTCCTTGGCGGGCAGCAGCGCGTTGATGTCGGTGTAGCCGGCCCCGTAGAGCTTCGTGCCCTCGTTGTAGCCCAGCAGCAGGGCCCGCCGGTCCAGCACGTAGGCGACCGCCTTGAGCAGCACGAACACCGCCACCAGGGTGGTCAGATGGGCGCGCGCGGCACCGGTGATGCGGTCCCCGACGCCCTGCAGGCGCACCCCGCCGTAGATGTAGTGCACGGCCAGGGCGCCGAGCAGGGCGAGCACAGTGGCGGTGAACCCGATGCCGAGCAGGTAGCGGTAGAACGGGTACTCGAAGACGTAGAAGCCCACGTCGACCCCGAACTCGGCGTCCGGGGTGTTGAAGGGCTGCGCGTTGCGGAACAGCAGCCAGTCGCCCCACCGGCTCTGCGCCGACAGGCCGGCGAACAGGCCGACCAGGCCGGCGGCCAGGCCGATCCAGGTGCCGACCCGCGGCGTCAGCAGCAGCCGGTACCGCTCCAGCGTGGCCTGCTCCGGGGAGTGCGGGCGCAGCAACGGCCGCAGCCGGTACGCCAGGTACAGGTTGCCGCCGACGAGCACCCCGAGGGCCAGGCCGACGGACAGGAACAGCAACAGCCGGGTGCTCAGCATCCCGGTGAAGACCTGGGTGTACTCGGCGTCGCCGAACCACAGCCAGTCGGTGTAGGCGTCCACGCCCCACCCGGCCACGGTGAACAGCAGGAACACCCCGACCAGGACGACCACCGTCGCCCGGCCGCGTCGACTCATCTTGGGCAGGGGACTGCTTCGCATGACCACGGCGCCCAGCCTACGTGGTCGGCGGCCGGGGATCCGCCCGCCGGCCCGGCGGCGGCCGTGCCGGCCGTCAGGCCGTCAGGCCGTCAGGCCGTCAGGCCGCCAGGCCGCCAGGCCGTCAGCAGGATTCCGGCCGGCGCCCCTCGCGCACGGCCTGCAGCGCCTCCAGCGCGTCGTCGAGCGTGGCGACCCGGGCCAGCGGCAGGCCGGGCAGCGCGTTGGCGACCGCCTCCACGCAGTTGTCCGCCGGGGTGAGGAAGACGACGGCCCCGGCCCGCTTGGCGCCGACCAGCTTCTGCGCCACCCCGCCGATCGCGCCGACCCGGCCCTCCGCGTCGATGGTGCCCGTACCCGCGATGATCTTGCCGCCGGTCAGGTCCTCCGGCCGCAGCTTGTCCACAATGCCCAGCGAGAACATCAGCCCCGCGCTGGGCCCGCCGATCTCGTTCAGCTCGATCTCCAGGCTGAAGGGGTGCGGCTGGCGCTCCTCGATCTCGACACCCAGCCGGGGCGGGTCGCCGGTCTTGTCGGCCCGCGTGGTGATCGACGTGGTGCGCTCCTGCTCGCCCCGGCGGTAGCTGACCCGCAGCGCCGTGCCGGCCGGCTTGGCGCGGACCAGCTCGCCGAGCCGACGCGCGCTGGTCACCGGCTCCCCGTCGACGGCGGTGACCACGTCACCGATGCGCAGCGTGCCGGCGGCGGCGCCGTCGGGCACCACCCGCGTGATCGTCACCCGGACCGGGTAGCCCAGCTCGGCCAGCGCGGCGGTCTCGGCGCTGGTCTGCGACGCCTTGAACTCCTCCTGGTTACGCTGCTCGACCTGCTCCTCGCTCTGGTCGGCCGGGTAGACCAGCTCCCGCGGCACCACGGCCCGGTCGCCGTCGAACCAGCCCGCGATCGAGGTGATCAGATCCGGTCGCGAGTCCACGGCGACGGTGGTCAGCCGCAGCTGCCCCGCCGAGGACGACGTCGCCGCACCGCTGATCTGGATGATGTCCTTGCCGTCGTCCTGTCCCAGCGTGTCCACCGTGGGGCCGGGGCCCATCACCACGTACGGGACCGGGACACTCACCACGCCGACGACCAGCGCGACGACGACCAGCGCGCCGAGCAGCACGGTGACACCGCGACGTCTCATGCGGCGAGCCTAGCCACCTGCGGACGGCCGAGCCGCTGGCGGTCCGGGTCGCGTACCGTGGAGCCCGTGCCCGACATCCCGTTCGGCTTCGCCCTCCCGGGCGGCCAGCCGCCGGATCCGAGCGATCCGCGGCAGATGCAGCAGTTCTTCATGCAGCTGCAGCAGCTGATGACCAGCCCGGGCGGCGGCCCGGTGAACTGGGACCTCGCTCAGCAGGTGGCGACGAGCCGCCTGGCCACCGAGGGCGACCCCGCGGTGACCCCGTACGAGCGGCACGCCGTCGAGGAGGCGCTGCGCCTGGCCGACCTGTGGCTGGACCCGGTCTGCGCGTGGCCGTCCGGGATCCGGGTCGCGACCTCCTGGACCCGGCGGCAGTGGCTGACCAACACCCAGCCGGTGTGGCGCAAGCTGTGCGACCCGGTCGCCGAGCGGATGGTCTCGGCGATGGGCGACATCGTCCCGGAGGAGGCGCGGGCACAGCTCGGCCCGATGCGGGCGATGGTGGCCACCCTGGGCGGCGCGCTGTTCGGCGGGCAGCTCGGCCAGGCGCTCGGCACGCTGGCCGCCGAGGTGCTCTCCGCCGGTGACATCGGCCTGCCGCTGGGCCCGACCGGCACCGCCGCGCTGGTCCCGGCCAACATCGGCGAGTACGGGCGCGGCCTGGAACTGCCGGAGGCGGAGGTGCGCCTGTACGTGGCGCTGCGCGAGGCGGCCCACCAGCGCCTCTTCGGCCACGTCCCGTGGCTGCGCGGGCACGTGCTCTCGGCGGTGGAGACCTACGCCGCCGGCATCCGGGTGAACCGGGAGGCGATCGAGGAGGCGATGAGCCGGTTCGACCCGACCAACCCCGAGTCGATGCAGGAGCTGGCGATCGAGGGGGTGTTCAGCCCCGAGGACGACCCCCGGCAGACCGCGGCGCTGGCCCGGCTGGAGACCGCGCTGGCCCTGGTCGAGGGCTGGGTGTGCCACGTGGTGGACACCTCCGTCGCCGGTCGGCTCACGGAGGTGGGCAAGCTGGCCGAGGCGTTCCGTCGGCGCCGGGCGGCCGGCGGGCCGGCGGAGCAGACGTTCTCGGCGCTCGTCGGGCTGGAGCTGCGCCCGCGCCGCCTGCGTGAGGCGGCGGCGCTGTGGGCGGCGCTCACCGAGCACCGGGGCGCCGAGGGCCGGGACGCGCTGTGGGGCCATCCCGACCTGCTGCCGTCCGCCGAGGACTTCGCCGATCCGGTGGCGTTCGCCCGCACCCCGCTCACCCTCGACGACCTCGGGGATCTGGCGCCCTGACCGCCATGGCCGCCGCCGGCGGCGCCAGCGCCCAGCGCCCGGCGGCGGCGCCGGCGCGACGGCGCCGGGCCGGTCCCGGCGAGAACCCCGGGGCCGGCCCGGCGACAACTCCGCGGGGCCGGCACGGCCCCGGTCGGCCGACGGCTCACCGGGAGCCGGCGAGCAGCGTGCGGGTCGCCGCCCAGCCCTCCACCGCCGGGTCCAGGGCGGCCAGCCCGTGCGGGTCGCGCAGGCGCCGCCAGCCGGGGACCTCGGCCAGTGCGCCGGGGTGGGGGGCCGCCGCCCGCAGCTGGGCGACCGAGGCCCGGTCCAGGTCCACCGGGGGCAGCCAGGCGGGCGCCGGCAGCCGGCACGCCAGGCCCAGCAGCCCGCCGCCGGTGGCCGCGGCGACGGCCACCGGCCGGCTCGACAGCGGGCGCAGCAGCTTGCCGAGCACCAGACCGGGCAGGTCCGGGGCGTCGGGGGCCAGCACGGCCGCCTGGTCGTAGCCGTCCGCGGCGGCGAGCGCCGCGGTGGCCGTGGCGGTCGGCACGTCGTACACCGGCATGCCGGGCCAGGCCACGGCCTCGGCGAGCGGGCGGGCGCCGGGCGGGGCGGCCAGCCCGCCGTCGGCGGCGGCGAGGGTGGCGAGCAGGTCGACCGCGTCCTCGGCCAGCGCCGCGCGCCAGCGCCCCGGGTCCACCCCGGGCGGCGTCCACGACACCGGCTGGAGCAGCACGACCACGATGCGGCGCGACACCGGTTCAGGCTAGCCGCGCCGCCGGCCCTGGATGCGGCCCGGCCGGGCCGCCCGCGGCGGTCCGGCGACGGGACGCGTGCCCACGGGCGGCGCTCACTCGGCCAGGACCAGGCCGGTGGCGGCGGAGACGCCCTCCAGGTAGCCGCGGGCCCGCTCGGTGCGGGGGTAGCGCCCGACCAGCTCCCAGAAGCGGGCGTTGTGGCTGGGCACCACCAGGTGCGCCAGCTCGTGCAGCAGCACGTAGTCGACCACCCAGTCGGGCATGTCGCGGATCCGGTGCGAGATGCGGATGCTCCGGTCGGCGGGGGTGCAGGAGCCCCAGCGCCCGTTCTGGTTGTGCACCCAGCGGACACTCGTGGGCACCGCGGTCGCCGCATACTCGGCGAGGTACCGTTGGGTGAGCCGGCGGGCCCGGGCGGCCAGCTCCGCGTCGCTGCGCGGGGTCCGCTGCTCGCGGGCGGCGAGTCGGGCGAGCATCCGGTCGACCCACTCGTTCTCCTCGGCGCGGGAGAACTGGTCCGGAATCAGCACCACGACCCGTTCGCCGTCGCGGTAGGCAGACACCGTCCGGCGCCGGCGCTGGCTGCGCCGTACCTCGACGACCGGCTTGCGGGTCGCGCCCATCAGCGCCCCGCGCAGCCCCGCGATTGGCTCACGCTGGCACGCTAGCCCGAACCAGGCGGGGGACCGCAAGAGTCCGGGCCGCGACACGCGCCAGGAAAACCCAGGTTGATGGTCGGTCGTCCGGAAAATTCCGCCCCGCCGCTGACCTGCGCCGGTCGGTCGGCGTCGGCCCTCGGCCGCGGAGCCGTGACCTTCCCACAGCGTCGCCTCCCTGACGATATCTCGGCGTGTCCCGACGAACTTCGCTTAACCGCAGTATTGCGACAGGCACACTCAGCCGGTCAGCTTTTCACCATGTCGGCGGCACCGGGGACTGGGAACGGCTCCCGCTGGGTACGGTCCCCGCGACAACGGCGGCCACGCGCCCCGTGGCCGTGCCATCCGCTCGCGCCGGACCGGTGGCGCCGCCGGCGCGCCCCGTGCCCGGCCCCTGCCGGCCGGCGAGGCGCGTCAGACGAGGAGGACACCGTGGCCAGTTACAACGGCTACTGCGTGAAATGCAAGGAGAAGCGGGACTTCGAGGGCCGGGTGGAGACCTCCAAGACCGGCATGGAGATGGCCAAGGGCAAGTGCCCCGTCTGCGGCACCACGGTCAACCGGATCCTCGGCAAGGCCAAGACCGGCTGAGCGCACGACGGCACCGACCGGCACCGGCGCGCGGACCGGGGTGGCCGACCGGCCACCCCGCCGCCGTCGCTGCCGCGCGTCGGACGCGGAGGGCCGGGGCGCCGCGGTGCGGGAGACCGAAGATGTCACCCGTGCGGGTAGTGTCGCCGAGCCGACACGCTCCGTTAGGTCCAGTGGTGGACACCCCGCCCCGGCGCCTGTGGACAACCCCGGCGTCCCTGTGGATAACTCGGGGGACGGCCGCCCTCCCGCGGTGGAAGGCTGTGGATAACCGACACCGATGTGCCACGACGTGGTGACACGGTGTCACCCATGACGCCACAGTCACCGTCTCGCCTCCTACTCCTGCCGGGCCTGTGCCGCACCTGGCGCGACCGGCACACGCTGCAGCTCGGTGCGGATCCACGACGCGCCCTCCTGGTCGAACTCGCCGACCCGGCGACCGCCCGGCTGCTCGACCTGCTCGACGGCCGGCACACCGAGCCCGAGGTGCTGCGCGCCGCCCACCGGCTCGGCGTGCCCGCCGACGGCGCCCGTGCGCTGCTCGAAGCGCTGCGCCGCACGGGGCTGCTGCGCAGTGCGGGCGCCCTGCTGCCGGTGCAGCTGCCGGCCGGCGCCCGGCCCCGGTTGCTGGCCGAGGCCGCCGCGCTGGCGCTGCGACCACACCCGCCGGACACACCCGCCGAGATCCTCGCCCGCCGGACGGCGGCCCGGGTGCTGCTCACCGGCGCCGGCCGGCTCGCCGCGCCGCTGGCCGTGGCGCTCGCCGAGGCCGGCGTCGGCCACGTCTGCCCGGCGCTCGGCGGCCGGGTGGCGCCGGGCGATCCGGTCGCCGGTAGCCTGCGGCCCGGTGACCTGCGCCGGCCGCGGTCGGCTGCGGTGGCCGACGCGATCCGGAGGGCGGCCCCGGAGACCCGCACCGGTCCGGTCCGCCCCGGCGACAGCTGCCTCGTGGTACACGTGGGCGTCGACCGGCCGGCTGCGCTGGTAGCCGCGTCGCACGCCCGAAGGGGCGAGGCGTACCTGGTCACCGGACTGCGCGAGGGCACCGTCGTGGTGGGTCCCCTGGTGCCGCCCGGCGGAGGGCCGTGCCTGCACTGCCTGGAGCTGCACCGCCGGGACCGCGACCCGGGCTGGTCCGCACCCGACCGCGCCGCGACGGACGGGGGCGTCGAGGCGGGCAGCACGCCGACACTGCTCGCCGGCGCCGGGTACGCCGCGGCGGAGGTCCTGCGCTTCGTCGACGCGGTCGACGGCGAGGCGCCGGAGACGCTGGCCGCCACGGTCGAGATCAGCGCGCCGGGGCGGCACCGCCGCCGCAGCTGGGCACCGCATCCCGACTGCGGCTGCACCGGGTGATCCCCGCGGCGGCGCACACCGCCGCCGGCGACCGACCCGGCGGACGCCCCGCCGTCCGGGTGGCCGACCGACCGAATCGGCCACGTGACCGAACGCGCGGGGCGTCCACTGCTGTTCCGCACCACCGCGGCGCCGCCGGCGGGTCGGCGCGTGCCCGGGGCCCGGTCCCGGTTCGCGGGAACCCCGTGCGCACGGCGGTCGGTCACAATGGCGTGGTGACCGACATCCCCCGCCGCGCCGTCGCCCGCACCGCCCGGCTCGCCGCCCTGCCGCTCGGCTTCGCCGGTCGCGCCGCGTTGGGTCTCGGCAAGCGGATGACGGGGCTGGCCGCCGACGTGGTGTCCGCCGAGCTCCAGCAGCGCACCGCCGAGCAGCTGTTCAGCGTGCTGGGGCAGCTCAAGGGCGGGGCCATGAAGTTCGGCCAGGCGCTGAGCGTGCTGGAGGCGGCGCTGCCGGAGGAGCTGGCCGGGCCCTACCGGCAGGCGCTCACCAAGCTCCAGGAGGCGGCCCCGGCGCTGCCCGCCGCCACCGTGCACCGGGTGCTCGCCGAGCAGCTCGGCCCCCGGTGGCGGGAGCGGTTCGCCGAGTTCGACGACGCCCCGGCCGCGGCGGCCAGCATCGGACAGGTGCACCGGGCGGTGTGGCGAGGCCCGCGCGGCCGCCGGGTGCCGGTGGCGGTGAAGGTGCAGTACCCCGGCGCCGGTGAGGCGCTGGTCGCGGACCTGAACCAGCTGGCCCGGGTGTCGGGCCTGTTCCGGGTGTTCCAGCCCGGCATGGACGTCCGGGCGCTCGTACGGGAGATCCGCGAGCGGATCACGGAGGAGCTCGACTACGAGCTGGAGGCGGCGTCGCAGCGCGCCTTCGCCGAGGCGTACGCCGACGACCCGGAGATCTTCGTGCCGCCGGTCGTGGCGTCGGCGCCCCGCGTCCTGGTGACCGGCTGGGTGGAGGGCACCGGACTGGCCTCGGTGATCAGCTCCGGGACCGCGGAGCAGCGCGACCACGCCGGCGGACTGCTGGCCACCCTGCACTTCTCGGCGCCGCAGCGGGCCGGACTGCTGCACGCCGACCCGCATCCGGGCAACTTCCGGATCCTGCCCGACGGGCGGCTGGGCGTGGTGGACTTCGGCGCGGTGGCCCGGCTGCCCGACGGGCACCCGGAGCCGATCGGCCGGCTCGTCCGGCTGGCGCTCGACCGCGACGCCGAGGCGGTGCTGGCCGGGCTGCGCGCGGAGGGGTTCGTGCCGGCGGAGGCGACCGTCGACGCACCGGCGGTGCTCGACTACCTGCTGCCGATGCTGGAGCCGCTGGCGGTGGACGACTTCCGCTTCACCCGGGCCTGGCTGCGGGCGGAGGCGACCCGGGTGGCCAGCCCCCGCAGCCCGGCCTACCAGCTCGCCCGCCAGCTGAACCTGCCGCCGTCCTACCTGCTGATCCACCGGGTGACGATCGGTTCGATCGGCGTGCTGTGCCAGCTGGAGGCGCGCGCGCCGTACCGCGACATCGTGCGGCGCTGGCTGCCCGGCTTCGCGCCGACGCCGTAGCGGGACGCGTTCGCGAGGCCCGGGCTGTGCCCGGGCCCCGCACCGATGTCGGCGGTCAGCCGACGAACTACCAGCTGCCCTGTTCGCGGGCGGCCCGGTGACGGGCCTGCATGGCGACCTGGCGAGCCGATCGGGGTGCCTCAGTGGAGGTGGCGGTGGAGCCAACGGACTGAGGCTGGCGCATTCGCGCTCTGGAGAGCGCTTCGTGGAGTAGGAACATGGCGGTCGCTCCGTTCGGGTTGGTGCCGCGCGGCGGCCGCGCGGCCGGGTCCGCCGCGGGTACGGCGGCGCGGATCGTCGTCGTGCGCGTGGTGCTCGTTCCGGACATGTCAGGCCGCCAGTCGGACCGCGGCGCGCGAGGCGACCAGCCCACTGGCCGCCAGCCGCGCCTGGACCTCGACCCGCAGGACCGCGTCGCGGGCGGCGTCCTCCTTGCGCGGGCGGCCGCGGGGCCGCTTGCGCGGGACGACCGCGCCACGCTCGAAGATCTCGCCGCCCCAGACGCCCCACGGCTCCTCGCGCTCGACCGCGCCGGCCAGGCACTCGACGCGCAGCGGGCAGTCGCCGCAGAGCGCCTTCGCCAGCTCCAGCTCAGCCGGGGCGTCGGAGAACCACAGGTCGGGGTCGAACTTCCGACAGGGCAGCTCCGCGACCAGCTCGACATCGCGGTCGAGCGTGGTCAACGACAGACTCATGTGTCCGGTCACCTCTCTCTCGTAGTTTCGATCACATCGCGTGCGCCGATGGGACATGAGTAAGGCCGCGGATCCCGGTGATCGGGTTCCGCGGCCTCGAGGGTGCGCCGGTGGTCTGCTTAGACCGGCCTTCCTCGAGGTGGAACCCCATCCGTCGCGTCGATAACCCGCTTCTTGGCGGAATCGGTGCGGACACCCGTGAACCCGTTGACGCCGTAGGCCGCCGCCGGGCGCACTCCGGCCAGGACCCGCTCGGCGGGCTGGACCTGGAGCTGGTGCGCCCACGGACGCCGCGGCGCGCAGGCAGCAGCCGGCGCCGACGGTCGCCAGCTGGTCATCTGGATCTCCACCGTCAACACCTCCTGCTCTGCTCTCGTCTTCCGGCTGATTCCCCGTGAACGTGTCGACCGCCCCGTAAGCAGCGCCGATGTGCCGCTTGCGAGGAGGTGTGCCCAGAGGCTAAGCCCGCGCGCGGCCGGAGGGCAAACGAATTTACGGCTCCACGCCGGAACTTTTTTCCGCCACAAGATCATCGACCGCCGCGCCGCCGACCAGGGCCAGCACGGCGGGGCCGTACAGGCCCAGCTTGCGGGGGCCGATCCCGGCGATGGCCAGCAGCTCCTCGTCGCCGGCCGGGCGGCGCTCGGCCAGGGCGACGAGGGTGGCGTCGGTGAACACGACGTACGCCGGCACCTGCTGCGCCGCGGCCGTGCGGGCGCGCCACTGACGGAGCCGGTCGAACAGCTCCTCGTCCAGATCCGACGGGCATGTGGGGCACCGGCCCAGCTTGCGGTCCGCCCCGGCGAGCAGGGTCGCGCCGCACACCCGGCAGGGCACCGCCTGGCTGCGCCGTCGGTCGGATTTCCGCCCCGGCGAGCCGCCGGCCCGCTCGGCACCGGACGAACGATCCAGCTGGGGCAGGAACCGGCACGGCCGACGCGCCCGGCCGCCCGGGGAGCGGCTGCCGCCGTAGGACAGCCACAGCCACTGCCGGGCGCGGGTCACGCCGACGTAGAGCAGCCGGCGCTCCTCCTCCAGTGCCTCCGGAGTTTTCGCGTACGTGGTGGGCAGCGTGCCCTCGGCGAGCCCCACCAGGAACACCGCGTCCCACTCCAGGCCCTTGGCGGCGTGCAGGCTGGCCAGCGTGACGCCCTCGACGGTCGGTGCGTGCTGCTGGGCCGCGCGCCGGGCCAGCTCCGCGCAGAAGTCCGCCAGGGAGGCCCCGGCGCCCGGCGCGGCGGGCCCGGTGGTCCCGCCCGCCGCGGCGGACCCGGGCGCCTCGCCGTCCGCCCCGGCGTCCCCGCCGCCGGCGGGCGCCGCGTCGGGCGACGGCGGGCCGTCGCC
>DATMJT010000618.1:0-8739 GCA_035553735.1 Pilimelia sp. | reverse complement strand
GTGCGGGCGGGTAGGGCGAGCACCCAGTCGACGTGGATCTCGTCGGGGTCGGTGAGGGCGTACCCGTTGGCTTGCGGCTCGCCCCGGTTGAGGACGTAGATTTCCCGCCACCTGTGCGGGTTGCCGAGCTTGTCGGCGGCGATGTCCCACAAGGTGTCTCCGAGGGCGACGGGGTGGCAGCCGCCGGGGGCGTTGCGCGCCCACGCGGGAATCTCGTGGCCGTTGCTGTTGGTGTGCACGGCGGTGGAGGTGATGACCGGCCGAGGCGGCACGACCCGCGCCGGTCGCGCCACCGGGCCGCCGGGCGCCGCAGCCGGTGCCGTCGTGACCGCTGTGCGCGTCGTCGCGGGTTGATGCGCCGGGTCCCCGTCGTTGCCGGTGGGCCGTGGTGCGGCGGTAACGGCGGGCGTGCGTGCGGCGGCGTTCGCCTGGTCCGCGCCGTTGCCGGTGGCTCCGGTGACGGCGGCGCGCAGCAGGTCGGTCAGGACGGCTCCGGCGATGGCGCCGACGAGGACGGCGGCCATCACCCGCACCGGCCCGCCGGAGGGGGTGCGCGCGGGCCTGGGCTGTCCGCGGCGGGCGGCGGCGATGTCCATCGCCGTGAGCAGCACCTCGATGGTCAGGTCGCGGAGGAAGTGCACCCAGGCGATCCAGCCGACGATGGCGATCAGGTTGAGGATCATCCGGTCGGAGGCTGGGCTGGTGACGGTCGTGGCGAGTTCGGACCAGGTGGGCCAGTGGTCCGGCAGCGGCCACCCGACCGTGACCACGAGGACGGCGGGCACCCCGGCGACCAGTGCCATGACGAAGGCGAACGCGAGTAGTGCCCGGACGATCCGGCCCACCACTGTGATTGCCCGGCTCATCGGCGTCCACCCCCTGTCATGGTGTTGCTCCCGAAACGCCGTGCACAGCCTGGGAGGTCGCGCTCGCGGAGACGGTCAGGCGGGAGACGCCGACGATGCGCAGCAGTTGCGCGGGCCGGCTCGCCGTCACCGTCACGGTGACGGTCGTGGGTGTGGTGGTGACCGTGCCGGTGGCTCCGGCCCGGGACAGCCAGGAGCGGGCGGCAGCCGCGGCGGCGGGTTGGTCGAGGCGGCGGGTACCGTCACGGTAGGCGGACAGGTCGAGGTGTTGGGCTCCGGCGCGGGCGGCGGCTCCGGCGGTGTCCAACGCCTGGACCTTGGTGGACAGCGCGAGACCGCCGTCGAGGACGAGCCCGGCCACCGCGAGCAGCGCGACGGCGAACACGGCGGTGAACGCGCTGACGTATCCGGCGTCCCCACGACGACCGCGCTGCGCGACCCGGCTCGTGCGGCGGAGGCTGGTGTTCGGGTGGTTCATGGTTGTGTCAGGCAACTCTTGAGTTCTTTCCGGCTTCCGCCGTGTCTCTGAACTGCTGACCTGGTGGTCATGGGTTTCCCCGATCATGAATCGATGTTGACGTTTGGTCGGGATTCCTGAAGGATCTCTTCGATCTTCGGGATATTCGGTCCCTCGGTGAACTGAGGTGCGGGCGTGGCGCTGGCAGTGGTTCGCTCGATCCGCTCGCCGCGGCAGTTGGGCAGCCAGCAGGAGATCGAGGACTTCGAGCAGGAGCTGGTCGACCAGTATGCCCTGGCGATGGCGGCTGCAGGGATCACCGATCATCACATCTCCCATCAGCGAAGCACGCTGTTCGACTTCATCCGGCACCTCGGCCGTCCGGTGTGGACGGCGGAGTCGGCCGACGCGGACCGGTACCTGGCGTGGTTGCGTACCGAGCAGCGGCAGGCGCAGAGCACCCTGTTCAGCAAGGCGATGTTCCTGCGGCAGTTCTTCGACTTCGTGGTCCTGCGCTACCAGGGCGACATCCACGCGTTGACCGGGTACCTGGTCAGCCAGCCGATCGACGAGTTCAACCGGCCGAGCAAGCCGTACCACGACGTGCCGCGGGTGCCGCCGGCCGAGGCGGAGGTCGAGCAACTGTTCACCGGCTGGCGGCAGGCCCTGCCGCACGCGCGCAAGTTCCTGCCGGCCGCCCGCGACTATCTGGCGGCCTCGCTGTGGCGGCGGGCCGGCCTGCGGATCAACGAGACCGCGATGCTCGACATCCGCGACTGGCGTCCCGACGTCGGGGAGTTGGGCAAGCTGCACGTGCGGTACGGCAAGGGCAGCGGCGGCCGGGGGCCGAAGACGCGGCTGGTGCCGGCGATCAACGCGGTCGACGAGTTGCTGACCTGGTGGCTGACCGATGTCCGGCACCAGTTCGGCGACGACTGGGCCGACCCCGACGCACCGCTGTTTCCCAGCGAGCGCCGCGACCGGCACACCGGCCGGTGCCTGCGGGCCGGAGCCAACGCGCTGCGCACCGGGCTGGCCGACGCCGTCGCGCGGTGGCTCCCAGCGTGGCAGGGCCGCCTGACGCCGCACGGGCTGCGGCACTTCTGCGCGTCGTCGCTGTACGCGCGGGGCGTGGACCTCAAGGCCGTACAGGAGTTGCTCGGCCACTCGTGGCTGTCCACTACAACCCGATATATCCATGTTCATGATGGCCACATCGAGCAGGCGTGGGCGCAGGCCAACGATCGGGTCGCGGCCCGCCTGACCGGGATCGGAGGGTGAGCCGATGCGCTGGAACCTGCGGTTGAAGGCCGCCGAGCGCGGCATCTGGAAGTCCACTGAGATGCGCCGGCGCCTCGCCGAGTACGGGCTCGAGATCAGCGCGGGCAAGATGTCGGCGTTGTGGACCACGACACCGACCACGATCCGGCTCGACGACCTGGACGTGATCTGCACGGTCCTCGACTGCACCCCGGCCGAGCTGCTGATCCGCGAACCTGAGCAGGTCGAGGCCCGCCGCACGCAGACCCGCGCCGCCCGCACGGCGGGCGACCCGACGCCCGACCGGCTGGCAACGCCAACGGTGACGCCCCGGTTGGGCCGCAACCGATCGCTGCCTCCGGCATGACGCCGAGGAAGCCGGGCGCCGTCGCCCTTCGGCGCCGCAAGTGCTGCGTCTGCCGGAGCGCTCCGGCGGCGATGGCCGGCGTCGAATTCTGCTTCGGCTGCTGGCCGGGCGGGCCAGTCACTCCGCCGCCGTGCCTGCGCTGCGGCTCCCGGACCGGTTACTACACCAGCGGGTTGTGCAACCGCTGCCACAAGGACGGCGACCCGGGCGTCGACTCCTGCCGGGAGTGCCAGGCGTGGGGAGCGACCCGGCACCACAACTGGCGGTGCCGCGCCTGCGTGACCTGGTGCCGCAACTACCCGACCGTCAAGCCGTGCACCGTGTGCGGGCAACCGCGGCACGTCGGCTTCTGGGGCTGCGAGGTCTGCCGGCTGTGCTACAAGCAGGCCAGTATGCTGCGCCAGCCCGACGAGAAGCTCGACCTGACCGGCGCCAACCGCCACGGGCAGCAACTGTTCATCGCCGACACCTTCCTGGACAGCCGCGCCAACCGCCGACCCGCACCCGAAGCGCCCGCCGAGCCGCTGTCGGAGTTCGCGGTCACCGGCGACTATGAGCAACTCGTGCTGTTCGCGATGCGCCGCGACCTCGCCGCGCACGGCCGCACCGGGTTGCACCTGCGCGCCGACCCTGCCCGCGCCGCCGCCTTGGACCGGCTCGCCCACGACATGGCCGCCGAGCTCGGTTGGACCGCCCGGCTGCTGGAGGGCACCTGCTACGGCCTGCGGATTGTGCTGGGTATCCAGGACCGGCCGACCGCGCCGATCAACGCCAGTGACGTGACTCTGCTGCGCGACATCGACCTGCCCATCTGGTCGGTGATGAAGGTCCTCGCCGCGGCCGGTGACCTGGTCGAGGACCGCACCCCTGCCCTGGACCGATGGTTCACCCAGCAAGTCGATGGCCTCCCCGACGCGATGGTTGGCGAGTTGACTGCCTGGTACGAGGTCATGAAGCACGGGACCCCTACACCGCCGCGCCGCCGCCCCCGCGCCGAGATCACCATCAGGCTGCACCTGCAGTGGGCGTTGCCGATGCTGCGGGTCTGGGCCGCCGCCGGGCACAACTCGCTGCGGGAGATCACCCGCGAGCAAGTCCTCGACGCCCTGCCGCCCTCCGGAAACGCCCGCTCCACCGCAGGGCAGGGCCTCAAGTCCATCTGCCGGCTGCTCAAGGGCCGCAAGGTGCTGTTCACCGACCCCACCGCTCGCGTCAAGGTCGGCTACCACGCGGCCAAGCAACCGCTGCCCGTCAAGGTCGACCTGCTGCGGGCCGCGCTGATGTCCGACAACCCAGCTCAGGCCGTACTGGTCGCCTTGACCGCGTTCCACGGGCTGCGCGCCGGTCAGCTGCAACGCCTGCAGCTGACCGACGTCCGTGACGGGCGGCTGCACCTCGACGGGCGCGTCATCGTCTTGGCCGACCCGGTACGCGAGCGTCTCAGTGCCTACCTCAACGCCCGGAACCAGCGTTGGCCCAACACCGCCAACACGCATCTGTTCGTCACCGAACACACCGGCCGCCGCACCGAGGAATGCAGCAAACGCTGGATTTGGCTCACCATCGGCCCAGGACTGTCCGCAGCCGCGATCCGTGAAGACCGCATCCTCGACGAGGCCCACGCCACCGGCGGCGACGTCCGCCGCCTCGCCGACCTGTTCGGCCTGAGCATCCAAGCCGGCACCCGCTACGCCGGTGCGCTGACCCACCCGGACCTCACCAGCAACGAGCACGGCTGACCGAGAACACCGGAAATCCGTCGCCGACAGTCCGTCTGCGCTGCGAAGATGCGGGGCGTGTCCGTGGACTTCATCTCCGGCGTCGAGCTGTCGCGCCGACTTTACGACGACGCGGTCCAGCCGCTGCTGTCGCGGCATCTGCCCGGTCTCGTCCACAGCGCAGCGTTGATCGGCGCAGGATCCGAAGTCCTCGGCTTCGACACACAGCGGTCCACCGACCACGACTGGGGTCCGCGGTTGCACCTGTTCCTCACCGCCGACGACCTCGCCCGCCACGGCGGCGGGATCGACGACCTGCTGGGCGAGCGGCTGCCCGCCACGATCGCCGGCTTTCCCACCAGCCTGGTCCCCACCGAGCACGGCACCCGGCACCTGCGGCACACCACCGGACGCGTCCAGCACGGTGTCGTGATCGCCGAACTCGGCGACTGGCTGACTGGCCACCTCGGCTTCAACCCGCTGACCGGCATCACGCCACGAGACTGGCTGGCCACCCCGACCCAAGCCCTGGCCGAGGTCACCGCCGGCGCCGTGCATCACGACGGACTCGGCGTCCTGCACGCGGCGCGGCGGGCGCTGGACTGGTATCCCGGCGACGTGTGGCGCTACGTGCTGGCCTGCCAATGGCAGCGCATCAGCCAGGAAGAGCCGTTCGTCGGCCGGTGCGGCGAGGTCGGCGACGAACTCGGCTCGGCGGTCGTGGCCGCCCGCCTGGTCCGCGACCTGATGCGGCTGCGCCTGCTGATCAGCCGGACCTACCCGCCCTACAGCAAGTGGCTCGGCACCGCCTTCGCCCGGCTGCCCGACACCGGCCAGCTCGCCGCCACCCTGACCGCCACGCTGGCCGCCGACAACTGGCACGACCGTGAGCAGCACCTCGTGATCGCCTACGAGACCGTCGCCGCCCAGCACAACGACCTCGGCCTGACCGCGCCGGTCGACCCGCAGGTCCGGTCCTTCCACGACCGGCCCTTCCGTGTCCTGCACGCCGAACGCTTCACGCAGGCGCTGATCGGCAGCATCACCGACCCCGCGCTGCGCGCGCTGCCGCTGACCGGCGCCATCGACCAGTTCGTCGACAACACCGACGCCCTCGGCCACCGGACCCACAGCCTCGCGCTCATCGATGCGCTCTACCCGCTTGCCCAGTAGCCGCGCATCCGGCGCGACCAGGTCCGCGAGCGCAGCACCTCGACCAGGAAACGGCCGCAGCCCGCGCAGCTGGCCTTCACCAGACCTACACAAAAGCACCACCACGATCGCAGCCGGCTCTGGTTGGCTGCTCCTATGACCGGCTCCACGACCCACGCCGAACGCCAGATCACCTACCTCGACGAGGCCGCCGCCAGCGATATCGGGCGCGAATACAAGCAGCGCGTTCTGCGCCAGTTGCAGATCGGGCCTGGGCACGTCGTGCTCGACGTCGGCTGCGGCCCCGGAACCGACCTGCCCGCCATGGCCGCCGCAACCGGCCCCACCGGCAAGGTCATCGGCGTCGACCAGGACCCGGCAATGCGCGACACGGCCCAGCAACGAACCCGGGCCTACCCCTACGTCGAGATCCAGGCCGGTGACGCCCACGCCCTGCCACTCAAGGCAGCCAGCGTCGACCGGGCCCACGCCGACCGCGTGCTGCAGCATCTGGCCGACCCGGCAACCGCGGTGGCTGAGCTGCGGCGAGTCCTTCGCCCCGGTGGCCGCGTCGCGCTGGCCGAACCCGACTGGGACACCCTGGCCATCGACGCCCCCGACACCGCAACCAGCCGCGCCTACACCCGCTTCGTCACCACCAACGTGGTCCGCAACGCCGCCATCGGCCGCAGCCTGGGCCGCCTGCTGCACCACGCCGGGTTCATCGTCGAGTCCATCGACGCCACCGTGGCGGTGTTCCGCGACTATCACAGCGCCGAGACCATCCTGCGGATGCCGGCCGTCACCGAACGCGCCTGGCAAGCCGGCCACCTCGACGAAGACACCGCCCGCGCCTGGCTCGCCGAGCTGACCACGGGCCCGTTCCTGGCCGCGGTCACCTTCTTCACCGCCACCGGCCGCGTCCCCGAGAACCGACCCGCACAGACCGGCACCGGGAAAGACAGCGATTGCTAGCTTTCGATCATGGACTGCTACGTCTGCCGCAACAACGACCAGTTCGACCAGCTGCCGCCCCGCGAGCGAATCGCCGCCGACTCTCACTGGCGCGTCGCCCACGCCTTCAACACCACGCTGCCCGGCTGGCTCATCCTCGTACCCCGCCGCCACGTCACCACCATCGCCGAGCTGACCGACGACGAGGCCGCAGCCCTCGGCACCTGGCAGGTCCGCCTGTCCCGCGCCCTGCACGAGACCACCGGCTGCGTGAAGACCTACGTCATCCAATTCGCCGAACAGGAAGGCTTCGGACACGTCCACTTCCACGTCGTGCCCCGCATGCCCGACATCCCCAACGATCATCGAGGCCCCGCCGTCTTCGGCTACCTGACCCGGCCGCCCGAACAAGGAATCAACGAGCAACACCGCGACGTCCTGGCAGCCGCACTGCAAGCCCGACTCAACCCGGCCCGCGCATAGCCGCGACGAACGTCCACCGTCGGCCGAGGAGCAGACGCCACCACCAGTTCCGGAACCGAAGCGGGCCAGTACCCTCATCACAGGCCACCCATACTCGGGTTCGTGGCCGAGGAAGCTTCAGAATTCGCGAACCCGAGAGCTCTGCCTCGCCACTGGTCGATCGGGGCGGTGCTGGAGGCGCTGACCGTTCGGCTACCCGGCACCTTGATCAGTCCGAGGTCGGATAGGCGTAGGCGGCAGGTCAGGGTGACAGTCACGGACCCGCCGGGGGTCAGTCCCCGCGTGTTCACCGCGATGGTGGGATCGGCGCAGGTGACCCGGTGCGCCGCCAAGGTGTCCAGGGCGACGCGGCGGGCCTGAGCGGTGGCGGCGGGGACGGTGCGGGTCAGGGAAGCGGCGCGGGCGGCGGCCCGCGCGGCGGCGTCCAGGTCCAGTTGCGCGGAGGCGGCCCGGCCGCAGAACACCACGAACAGCAGCAACGCCACGATGGCGGGGGTGAGCAGCGTCAGCTCCACGGTGGAGGACCCGGCATCCGACCCGCGCGACCACCGTCGTTTCAGCGGCGGGGTCATCCGGTGCCGTCCTCGGTGGCGGGCACGAACCGCTCGACGGCGCCTGCGGCGGTGGCCCGCACGGGCCAGGAGATCCCGGGCACGACGGTGACCACCCTGCCGGTGACCTCTACCCGTACGTCGGTAGCGGTGCGGGTCACGCGCACGGAGGGGTCCTTCAGGACGGTTCCGCCGAGGGAGTCCAGGGTGTCGTGGCCGGCGGTACGCCCGGCGGCGCTGCCCTGGTACGCCGACGCGGTGGCCAGCGCCCGGGTCGCGGCGGCCTGGGCGATGTGGGAGGCGTGCAGCCACATCCCGACCTGGACCACGAGCATCATCAGGAACATGAACACGGGGATGGTGATGACCATCTCCACTGTCCCGGACCCGGCATCCCGGCGCGCGCGGGTACGCCCACCCGCTCGGATCCGGGCGGGCAGGGTCAGGTGCCGGGGGCAGATCATCGCCGGGTTATCCGAGGTTGATGCTGTTGGCCTTCGCGGTCACCTTCGTGACGATGATCGCGCCGATGGCCAGGGCGAGGGTGGCCAGGACCGCGACGATGATCACCATTTCGGCGGACCATGCCCCGGTGTCGTTGGCGCGCAGTTGCCGCCAGCGGTCGCGGACTTCGAGGGCGACGTAGTGCAGCAGAACATCCATCGTCGGGCTCCTTCGTGTGGGTCAGGCAGTTGCGATCTTGTAGATGATCAGGGCGATGACAAGGGCGGCGATCACCGCCGCGAACGACCAGATGACGCGGTTCTCGGTCACTGGCGCGTTCCTCCGTTGTCTCGGGCGGGCTCGTCGTTGCGGTAGCGGCCTACATGCCGGTGAGGACGGCGGCGAGGCCGGGGTATGCGATCAACACGAGGAACCCGAGGAACATGCACGCCACGGGGATGCCCATCCGCTCTGTCGCGGCGTTGGC
>DATMJT010000617.1:0-10872 GCA_035553735.1 Pilimelia sp. | reverse complement strand
CCGGCCTGGGTGTCGTAGAGGTCCGGCAGGCCGAGGTCGTGGGCGTACTCGTGGGCGAAGACGCCGAGGCCGCCGTTCTCCGGCTCGGTGGTGTAGTCACCGATCCAGATCCCGGAGTCGCCGATCGGCACGCCGCCCAGCAGGTTGCCCTCCGGGCCCTGCGAGCCGACTCCGTTCGAGTACGCGTACCAGCGGTGCGACCAGATCTGGTCGGCGCCCTGGGCGCCGCCGCCGGCCTCCTCGCCCTCGCCGGCGTGGATGGCCTGGAAGTGGTCGATGTACCCGTCCGGCTCGTTGAAGTTGCCGTCGCCGTCGTGGTCGTACCGGTCCCAGACGTCGAACTTCTTCAGGTACGCCTGGATCTGGGCCTTGGTCTTGCCGGCCTTGACCTGGGCCTCGTACCACGCCTGCGCGGTGTCCCGGACGAACGGCCAGTACACCTCGGCGTCGCTGAGGTTGTTGCTGCCGTACCGCGACACGTTGTAGGGAACCTTGACCCAGTCGCTGACGTCGCCGCCGACGGTGTACCGACCGCCCGACTGCTTCAGGTAGAAGTCGCGCATGGACGGCTTCTTCTTGCTGTACATCAGCTCCATGTAGTACGCCCGGTTGAAGTCGGACGTCCAGATGGTGCTGTTGTCGTCGGTGGGGCTGCCGTCCCACTTGCGGTCGCGTGCGGGGATCTGGTTGTGGACCGGGCCCGGCGTGCCACCGGTGGCGGGGTCGATCTGGTCCCCGAACTCCACCAGGATCGAGAGGACCGGGTCCTCCTTGGCGGGCTGGCGGTATTCGACAAAGCGCTTGTTCTGCAGGCGGATGACCTCTGAACCGTGGCGCTTCTCAGTCTTCAGCTTGCCCGACAGCAGGCCGGCGATGGCCTCCTTCTTCGCCTCGGTCTGCGCCTCGGCGAGCGGGTTCGGCAGGTTGTCCGGCCGGCCCGCGAGCGACGGCTCGGTGACCTTGCCGGATGCCGGCTTGGGCTGCGGTGCACCCGACGCGGGCGTCGCCGCAACACCGGCGGCCAGCAGCGCGGCGGCGATGCCCGCCAAGCCGGCTGTGACGTGTCTCCTCAAAGGGTCCTCCCTTCCCTTTGGGATGTCCGGGCACAGTTGTGCCGCGCCCCGGACGAGATTTGGCTTCCACACGCTCTCAGACGCCGGCCGTCTTGTCACGGGGTCGTCCGCACGCAGATATCGCAATAGTCAGATCAAACCGGGCAAAGGGTCGACGGCTTGTTTCAGCCTCTAGAAAGGGCGCGCGCGCATCGACCGGTTTGCCCTGGGCTGTGCCCCCACGGGACGTGCCTCTGCCCTCGCCCGGCGCAGGCCCGCGCGATCCACCGGCGGGCCGCGCCACCCGCCGCGGCCCGCAGGCGTGTTCGGCCCGCGCGTGCGAGGCCCGTTCCCGACGCGGTCGAGGGGCCGGATGGCAGCGCGTCGTCCGCGATCCGGCCCCTCGTTGCCGCCGCACCGCCGCACCGCCGCACCGCCGCACCGCCGCACGCCGGGGCGCCGTCGACGTCGGTGGGTCCGTCGGCGGCACGCGGTGGATCAGTCCTCGGACCTGCCCGAGCGCAGGCCGGAGGAGATCAGGTCCATCACCGTGGAGTCCTGCAGCGTGGTCACGTCGCCCAGCGAGCGGTTCTCCGCGACATCCCGCAGCAGTCGCCGCATGATCTTGCCGGAGCGGGTCTTGGGCAGCTCCGGCACGAGCATGATCTGCCGCGGCTTGGCGATCGGGCCCAGCGTCCGGGCCACGTGGCCGCGCAGCTCCTGCGCCAGGTCGTCGCCGCCGTCACCGGCCGCCGCCTCGGCCTGCGCGGTGCCGGCCCGCAGGATCACGAACGCCACGATCGCCTGCCCGGTGGTCGGGTCGGTGGCCCCCACCACCGCCGCCTCGGCCACCGCCGGGTGCGACACCAGGGCCGACTCCACCTCGGTGGTGGAGATGTTGTGCCCGGACACCAGCATCACGTCGTCGACCCGGCCCAGCAGCCACAGGTGGCCGTCCTCGTCGCGCTTGGCGCCGTCGCCGGCGAAGTACATGCCGTCGAACCGCGACCAGTAGGTGTCGATGAAGCGCTGGTCGTCGCCCCAGATCGTGCGCAGCATCGAGGGCCACGGCTCGCGCAGCACCAGGAAGCCGCCGCCGCCCGGGGGCACCGACTTCGCCTCGTCGTCCACCACGTCGGCCACGATGCCCGGCAGCGGGGTCATCGCCGAGCCGGGCTTGGCGGCCGTCACGCCCGGCAGCGGCGAGATCATGATGCCGCCGGTCTCGGTCTGCCACCAGGTGTCCACGATGGGGCAGCGGTTGCCGCCGATGTGCTCGCGGTACCACATCCACGCCTCGGGGTTGATCGGCTCGCCCACGGAGCCCAGCAGCCGCAGCGAGGTCAGGTCGAACTGCGCCGGGATGTCGTCGCCCCACTTGGCGAAGGTGCGGATCGCGGTCGGGGCGGTGTAGAGGATGGTCACCCGGTACTTCTCGACCAGCTCCCAGAAGCGGCCCCGGTGCGGGGTGTCCGGGGTGCCCTCGTACATCACCTGGGTGGCGCCGTTGGCCAGCGGCCCGTACACGATGTAGGAGTGGCCGGTCACCCAGCCGATGTCGGCGGTGCACCAGTAGACGTCGGTCTCCGGCTTCAGGTCGAACACCGCGTGGTGGGTGTACGCCACCTGGGTCAGGTAGCCGCCCGTGGTGTGCAGGATGCCCTTCGGCTTGGCCGTCGTGCCGCTGGTGTAGAGGATGAACAGCGGGTGCTCGGCGTCCAGGGCCGGCGCCTCGTGCTCGGTGGCGGCCTGCTCCACGGTGTCGTGCCACCACACGTCCCGGCCCGGCGTCCAGGCGATCTCCTGCCCGGTGCGGCGCACCACCAGCACGTGCTCCACGGTCGGACACTCCGCCACGGCCTCGTCCACGGTGGGCTTGAGCGCCGACGGGGCGCCGCGGCGGAAGCCGCCGTCGGCGGTGATGACCAGCTTGGCGCTCGCGTCGGCGATCCGGCCGGCGAGGGCGTCCTTGCTGAACCCGCCGAAGACCACGCTGTGCGTGGCGCCGATCCGGGCGCACGCGAGCATCGCCACCGCGGCCTCCGGGATCATGGGCATATAGATCGCCACCCGGTCGCCGGCGACCACGCCCAGCTCGGTGAGGGCGTTGGCCGCCTGGCAGACCGACCGGTGCAGGTCCGCGTAGGTCAGGGTGCGGGTGTCGCCGGGCTCGCCCTCCCAGTGGATCGCCACCCGGTCGCCGTTGCCGGCCTCGACGTGCCGGTCCAGGCAGTTGTACGCCACGTTCAGCCGGCCGCCGACGAACCACTTGGCGAAGGGCGGGTTCGACCAGTCGAGCACCTGGTCCCACTCCTTGGCCCAGTGCAGCCGGCGGGCCTGGGTCGCCCAGAACCCGAGCCGGTCGGCGCTCGCCTCCTCGTACGCCGCGGCGGTAACGTTGGCGGTGGCAACGAGCGCGTCCGGCGGGGGGAACTGCCGGGTTTCCTGCAGCAGGTTCTCCAGGGTCTCGCTCATCGTCGCTCCCTCACGCGGTGGGTGATGTGATGCCGGTCTCCGGGCATTACTGCTCGAAGTTTGCCACTTCCGAGCGCGAATGCGCAGCCCCCGTTTCCGTGGAGCGCGCCCCGCCCGCTCCGCTAGCCTGGCACGACGTGCCCGTCGATCCGCTGGAACCGCTACTCCGCCTCGCCGACGTCGCGTCGACGCTCGCGCAGGCCCGCGACCGCGTGGACGACGCGCTGCGCCACCGGGCGCTGCGCCGCCGGGGCGGCGCCGTGGCCGCCGAGGTGAGCCTGCGCGCCGCGGTCGCCAGCGCGGCGCTGGAGGGCGCCGCCTACGAGCTGGCCGAGGTACGCGCCGGCACCGTGACCGACCCGGTGCTGCAGGGCGCGCTGCGGGTCGCCGGGGCGGTCGGCGGCCTGGTCGACCGGTGGACCCGGGCCCCGTTGCAGGTGCTCGCGCGGCTGCACGTGCTGGCCGCCCGCGGCGGCGTGGCGGAGGCGCAGCTGGGTCGTCCCGTGTCCGACCCCGCGGTGGCCGCCCGGCTGTGCGCCCTCGCCGGCCTCGTCGCCGGTGAGCGCGCCGCGCCCCCGCTGCTGCGCGCGGCCGTCGTGCACGGGGAGCTGCTGGCCCTGCGGCCCTTCGCCGGACCGTCCGGAGTGGTGGCCCGGGCCGCCGCCCGGCTGGAGCTGATCGCGGGTGGGCTGGACCCGCGCGGCGTGGTCGCCGTCGAGGCCGGTCACCGCGCCCGGGGCCCCGAGTACGTGGGTGCGGCCGGCGCCTTCGCCACCGGCACTCCCGACGGCCTGCGCGCGTGGCTGCGGCACTACGGCGCGGCGGTCACCGCGGGCGCCGACGAGCTGACCGCCGTCGCCGACGAGGTGCTCCGCCTCCCCGCCTGATCGGGACTGGGCCGCCCGGGCCGGTCGAGACGGCTGCCCGCGCCGGTCAGGACTGGGTTGCCTGGGCGGAGCGGGCCCGGCGGTGCCGGCCGTACCAGGCCACGCCGATCGCCACCCCGACCCCCACGCCGAGGGCGGCCGCCGCCACCGGCACCGCCGGGCGCTCCCGCAGCCGCCGGCCGAGCGGGATCGGATACCGGAATTCCAGCACCGGCCAGGCCCGCTCGGTGGCCACCCGGCGCAGGGCCCGGTCCGGATTGACCGCGGTGGGATGTCCCACGGTCTCCAGCAGCGGGGTGTCGGTGACCGAGTCCGAGTACGCGTAGCAGTCGGCCAGGTCGTAACCGCGCGCCGCCGCCAGCTCCCGCACCGCCTCCACCTTGCGCGGACCGGCCGCGTAGAACTCCACCGCGCCGGTGTAACAGCCGTCCTCGATCGTCATCCGGGTGGCGATCACGTCCGTCACGCCGAGCTGCTCGCCGATCGGGCGCACCATCTCCTCGCCGGACGCGGACACGAGCACCACGTCGCGCCCCGCGCTCTGGTGCTCCTCGATCAGCGCGGCCGCCTCCGCGTACACGTAGGGCTTGATCAGGTCGTGCAGCGTCTCGTTGACGATCTGTCGGACCTGCTCGGCCCGCCACCCCTTGCACAGCGCGGCCAGCGTGTCGCGGATGCGGGCCATGGTCTGCTCGTCGGCGCCGCCCAGGCGGAACATGAGCTGCGCGTACACGCCCTTGACGACATCCCGCCGGGTGATCAGGCCGTCGCGGTACAGCGGTCGGCCGAACGCGAGTGCACTGGACTTCGCGATGACGGTCTTGTCGAGATCGAAGAAGGCGGCGCTTCGGCCCACGGCGCGCAGTCTAGCCGCACGACGGCGCGACGGTGACCCGCTGACGAGCAGCCGGCCGCCGTCGCGCGCCGGCCGTCGCGGGACGCGGGCGCCGGGGCGCCCCCGACCCGCACGGGCCGGGGCAAACCTGTCAGTACCCGACCGGGTGGGCCGCAAGCTGTGAGCTTTCCGCCACTCGACGTAACGGGTCGACTCAGGCATGCTTGTAGCACGGCCGCTTCCCGTCGCAAACCGGACGCCAGCGCCGCGCGGTCCCTCGGCGGTTTCCACCCCGTTACCGCCGAGTGGGTTCGGCTCGACCCCCCCGGAGCCGGATCCCAAGACGGCCCCCGTCTCCCCCCGACGGGGGCCGTCGTACTCTCCCCGCCTCCTGGTTGGCCAGCTCACAGCCCATCCTCGTGGTCCTCGGCGGGGTCATCGGTGTCCGGTTCGCCCGGCTCGGGCAGCAGGGAAGCAGCAGCGCTGTCGAAGGCCGCGGCGACCCGGTCGACGTAGTCCTCCGGGGCGTGTATCGATTCAGTCATGCCGGTGGTCTGGGGCCTGAACGGGTGGGTCTTCTTGACCTTGATACCGACGTTGGTGAGGGTCGCGCCACAGGTGGGACTTGTAGGCCGAGCCGCTGTCGCCGATTACCCGGCGGACGGTGATGCCGCAGCTGGTGAACCAGGCGTGGGCGCGTTTGCCGGAACGCGATGGTGTGTGGGCGCTGCTGCCCGCCGGGCTACCCGAGGCCCGCTTCGCCGGTGGCGTGTGCCAGCCGGGCATGGTGGTGCTGCGTATCGACGGCGCCGGCTGCTGATCACCAGTGACGGCGCCCGCGCTCCCACGGGTCTGATCAGCTAGTGCCAGCGGCAGAACCACGCCGCCGACCGCGCCGCGCAGTACTCCATCGGCTTCGACGTCGACGCCGGCGTGCCCGCCGCGATCGGCCGGCTCCCCACCGGGCGCTGGATGGCCGGGCTGGAGAACACCATCGGCGCGATCCGCCGCAACAGCGACGTCGCCGAGATCACCGACCTGCTCGCCGAGCGGCTCACCCGCACCGGCTGGCCCACGTCCATATGAGTGATCGTGCGCCGCATCAAGCTCGCCCCCGGCGAGCAGCCACCCTATTCCACCTCGACCGCTACAAGGACGGCTGCTTCGTGACCAACACCGGCCCCGGCCTGTCGATCCAACTGCTCGACGCCCGCCACCGCGCCACGCCCGCGTCGAAGACGCCATACGTACCGGCAAGGATACCGGCCTGAGCCACCTAACGTCGAAGTCCTGGACGATCAACCTCGCCTGGCACCACGTGATCGCCGTCGCCGTGGACCTGCTGGCCTGGCGGAGACTGCTCGGCTGCCACGACATCGGTGCCCTCAACCGAGCCGAACCAGCCACCCTGCCTTACCGGCTGCTGCACCTGCCCGGCCGGCTCGTACGCCAGGCCCGCACCCGGTGGGGCATGAAGACTTCCGACGTCAGGCTGTGCTGGGTGGTAGCTCCACACCAGACTCGGAGGTCTTCACCATTTCAAGGTCACCAGCCGGTGGTGTCGGTCACCAACGTCCATGGACAGAACAGCGGTGCTGTTCGATCAGGTTGATCCCGCACTCCACGGCGTGCCGCTGCCGGTACGCGCGGGAGCGGTGACGTCGCCCAGCACGTCGGGATACGCATCGACGAACCCCCAACAGCTCGTACGTGAGCTGTTCTCATTTAACGCGATGTGCATTATTTACCTGTTTGTGAGGCGGGTCTACCAAATGGCTCCAGGGTTGCTAGCGTTTGCCTAATCAATGAGGAAGGGGACCTCAGGCGGGAAGGCTGAACAGCCATCCGGCTGCTCCGCGAGCCGAATCCGGTCTTTCGTTGCATTCTACCAATTCCTGCGGTTCTCCCTGCCGTCACCATGGAAAGGAACGAACCAACTATGCCTACGCAACAACTGTCCTCGCGCATCCGTAGTATCGGGAGACTCGCCGGCACCTTTACCGCCGCCGCAGTTCTTGTCGTCGCCTCGGGTAGTGCCGCCTGGTCCGTGCCTAGCGATGATGCCTTTGCTCGACTGCTGGAGCTCAACCCCGGCCTAAGCGCCGTGGAACTCGAGGGAAGTATGCACGAGGCGGCCGCCGTCACTGGGCTGACCTACGAGCAGGCGATCACGACCGCGCTGGAAGAAGCGGAACGCCACGCAGGCCCTGACGGCTCGGCCGGCGCGGCGAGCAGCAGTAATCCATCATGTGGGCAGGTCGAGATCGGCCAATCCCGTTACAAGGGAGATATCTTCTGGGCCTCGGCCTCGACATACGGCGTTCCCCATGGCCATGTGGGAATCTACTCGGAAAAGACCTGGATCACTGAGGCTCGTGGCTCAGGTCAGAACAGCGGCGAATTTTACTACTCGGGTCGCAAGTACTGCAAGAAAATTGAGAAGATGGACGTGAACACCACTATAACAGTCCAGAACACGGCCGCTGACTACGCATCCCGATACCTCATCGGCAAGCCTTACAATAGTAATTTTGCCTGGAACAAGGGCGGGAACATCAACACCCTTAACTGCTCGGAATTGGTGTACAAGGCGTACAAGCGCTCAGTCAACATTGATCTCGACGGCGATGGGGGCCTGGGTGTGTACCCCAGCGACATCAAGAACGATTCGCAGACGAGAACCTACCAAACCATTTCTTAGTGGTGTATAATCCGCGTTTCGCGGAATATGATGAACGCGCTGGAGGCTGGGGGGCGCAAGCCCTCCGGCCCTGTGCGACGAAGCGAAAGGAATACAATGGTGAAGGGAACGGCACGCAGGGCTATCGTGGTCCTGTCGGTGGCGGCGGCTCTGACGGGATGTACGGCGTCCGATTCCCCTTCGGATGCACAGCAACTCTTCGACCGAGCGGTGGTCTCCGATAGTGAGGCAAGGCTCGGTAACGCGGTGATGGCGTTTTTTGTCGGGCCTCAGAATGCCGAAATGTATACCGCAGTCGGGGAAGTAAGAAAGCCTGGATATCTGGTCCTGGTGGATGCTGACGGTTCCTTCCGTGCCGTGAAGACTAAGCGCATGGACATGATGGCACCAGTCTGGTCCAGCCATGGGCTGTACTTCGCCGATGAGAGCAGCGACTACCACTTAACCGCGTCGGGGCTCACGAAAATGGAGAATGTCAAGATCACCGCGCAGAATCTGATGTTCGCCCTGCCGAAAGGCGGTGCTATAGGGATCTACAACGATGGGCATAGTTCTGGTGGCGGCTACAGCAACCAGATTGGCGTCGTCGCCCAAGGAAGGGCGCGCTTGTATGACGTACAGGGGAACTACTTTACCGGTGCCATCTGCGGCGATCAAGTCTTCGGCGTGACCAACAGGCCTGGCACCCATGGGAGTGCTGTGTCCAAGCGGCCCGACATGACCTCCGTTGCCGACCCGGGCGCAAGCCCGCAGTTGCTGACTCGCCTGTACTCGGCGGGCGGTGGCGAGAAGGCTGTCGCATGGCGGCCACACTTCGGTGGCGGCACTCCAGCTGGGCCGGTCCCTTGTCGCAATAACGTGATCACATTCCTGTCCTGGGACACCGGCGCAGACGGCCGTGAGCAGCCGAAGGTCGTTTCTTGGAATACCGACACCGGTGACTACCGAGCGTACCCGTTGTCCTTTAAGGATGCTATGCGGCTCGACCCGCAGGATTTTGGCTCGGTTGTGCAAGACCTGCGGGATGACGAGCTGCACTGGGCGTATGCCGATGGCCGGGTATTCTCTACGGACATCGCCACGGGTAGAACCACCGTGCTCTTCGACACTCGCCTCGAGACTGGCGCGGGACGTCCCATGCAGACGCTCTTTGCGTTCACTGCTACCCAACTCCACGCGCTCAGTACGGTCCACGGTGCTAAAGGTGACATCACTTACACGGTATTCAACCGCACCAATGGTGAGGTGGTGCGCAAGGTGTCGGTCCCCATTCCCAACACCGGAATCAATGTCTCCTACTTGAACCTGTCCCGTATGGCTGTCCGCCCAGGGGATGATAAGTAAGTAGTACGGCAGCCGCCAATTGCTAGCCCCGATGATTCGAGCGCCCAGCGATCAGGGGGTGGTTGTCCAGCGGCCATGACGTGATCGGAAGCTCGTCGTCGCCTGCCGGTGTGAGTCCGGTCCGGGTAGTCGCCAGGGAGCCCGGTAGCAGGCTGCCGGCGTCGGTTGGAAACGGCCGGCGTCGAAGCGCAGCGTCGAAGGCCCTTCTGGGGGAGCAACTGAGCGGTCCGTAACGTGAAGTGAAGCCTGCCGCGTCGTTAGAGGTCACAGGCGGTGCCGAGCCGAGGAATCCACGGCGAAGGCCACGGAAGCGGTGAAGATCCTGGATGCAGCCGTGAGGAACCGCCCGGCGTATGGGGCGCGGAACGTTCAGAAGGTGGCGGCGGGAACTGGGGAGACCCTCCCCGGCCGGAGCGGGCCTGCGGTGCCCGTGGAAGGGCGGCGTTCTATAACCGGTGAGGAGCCGGGAAGTGGACGACGCGCCGGGAGGGAGTCGGAGGCGGCCGTAGTACCGGTCGAGCCGGACGGACAACACAACCGCCGGTGATGGGAAGGGCCGCTGCTTCGTCTGCGCGCACGTAGTGCCAGGAGGGGCCCGGTGAGTGCCAGCGATGGCTAGTCCCACCGCGGAGGGGTCCGACGTGATGGACCCGGTCCGTGCCTTGCAGCATGCGCTGTACCGGGCGGCCAAGGCCGACCCGAAACGACGGTTCCACGCGCTGCGAGACAAGATCTACCGCGGAGATGTCTTGTGGCGGGCGTGGGTGGCGGTGCGCCGCAACAACGGCGCGCCGGGCATCGACCGCACTACCCTGGCCGACGTCGAGCAGTACGGGGTGGCCCGGCTGCTGGACGAGTTGGCCGCTGACCTGAAGGACGGCACGTGGCGACCGCTGCCGGCGCGGCGGGTGCTCATCCCCAAGCCTGGTACGGCGGAGAAACGTCCGCTGTCGATCCCCACGGTCGGCGACCGTATCGTGCAGGCCGCCGTGAAGATCGTGCTTGAGCCGGTCTTCGAGGCGGACTTCCTGCCGTGCAGCTTCGGGTTCCGTCCGAAACGCTCGGCGCACGACGCCCTGCAGGTTCTTATCGATGAGGCATGGCGGGGCAGGCGGTGGGTGGTGGAGACGGACATCGCCAACTGCTTCTCGGCGATACCGCACGAGCGGTTGATGCACGCGGTCGAGGAACGCATCAGCGACCAGGCCGTCCTCAAGCTCCTGCGCGCGATGCTGCGCGCCGGGGTGATGCAGGACGGGCAGCGTCGGCGTGAAGTCACCGGCACCCCGCAGGGTGGGGTGATCTCCCCGCTGCTGGCCAACGTCTACCTGCACCGGCTGGACCGGGTCTGGGACGAAGACCAGCACGGAGTGCTGGTGCGCTACGCCGACGATCTGGTCGTCATGTGCACCAGCCAACAGCAGGCGCAGGCCGCGCTGGCGCGGTTTGCCGACCTGCTGGCCGAACTGGGTCTGCAACCGAAGGCGGCCAAGACCCGCATCGTGCACCTCACCGAAGAGGGCGAGGGACTGGATTTCCTCGGCTTCCACCACCGGTGGGTCCGGGCACGAGGCCGGG
>DATMJT010000616.1:0-4079 GCA_035553735.1 Pilimelia sp. | reverse complement strand
TCCAGCACGACCCGGCGGGCCACCCCGTCGACCTCGGGGTACACGGTGCGCAGCACGTCGTGCCGGCCGGCGACGTCGGCCAGCGCCGCGTCCAGGGCGGCGGCGTCGACCGCGCCCGAGAGGCGGTAGGCCGCCGCGATGTTGTACGTCGGGCTCGGCCCCTCCCACTGGTGCAGGAACCACAGCCGCTGCTGGGCGTACGACAGCGGCGCCGGCTCGTCCGCCGGGTACGGCCGCAGCGGCGGCACCGGGGCGCCGTCGCGGCCCACGCGCCCGGCGAGTTCCGCCACGGTGGGGGCCTCGAACAGCGCCCGTACCGGCACCTCGACGCCGAGCACCGTCCGGACCCGGCTGGCCAGCCGGGTCGCCAGCAGCGAGTGCCCGCCCAGGTCGAAGAAGTTGTCGTCGATCCCCACCGAGGGCACGCCCAGCACCTCGGCGAACAGCGCGCAGAGCACCTCCTCGCGCGGGTCGCGGGCCGCGCGCCCGCCGACGGGCGCGGCGGGGTCGGGCGCCGGCAGCGCGGCGCGATCGAGCTTGCCGTTGGGCAGGGTCGGGATCCGGTCCAGGACCATGACCGCGGAGGGCACCAGGTGCGCCGGCAGCCGCCCGGCCAGGTGGGCACGCAGTGCGGCGCCGTCGGGTCGGGCCCCCGGCGCCGGGGCGGCGTACGCGACGAGCCGGCGGTCGCCGGGGGTGTCCTCGCGGGCGAGCACCACCGCGCGCGCCACGTCCGGCCGCCCGGTCAGGGCGGCCTCGATCTCGCCGGGTTCGATCCGGAAGCCCCGGATCTTGAGCTGGTCGTCGGCCCGGCCGACGAAGTCGAGCTGCCCGTCGGCGGTCCAGCGGACCAGGTCGCCGGTGCGGTACATGCGCGCCCCGGCCGGGCCGTACGGGTCGGCCACGAACCGCGCCGCGGTCAGCGCCGACTGGCCCAGGTAGCCGCGGGCCAGGCCCGCGCCGCCCAGGTACAGCTCCCCCACGACGCCCGGCGGCACCGGCCGCAGCGCGCCGTCGAGCACGTAGGCGCGCACGCCGGGGTCGGGGCGGCCGATCGGCACGACGGGCTGGCCCGGCCGGCACTCGCCGAGCGTGGCGTTCACCGTCGCCTCGGTCGGCCCGTAGCAGTTGACCATCCGCCGGCCGGGGGCGAACCGGCGGACCAGGTCGCGGGAGACCTGTTCGGTGCCGGTCAGCAGGGTGATGCCCGGCGGCGGGGCCACGTCGTCGGGCATCCCGGCGAGCAGCGCCGGGGGCAGGGCGGCGTGGGTGACACCGTGGTCGGCGAGGTACTGCACGAGCTCCGGGCCGGGCAGACGCCGCGACGCCGGGACGACGACGAGCCGCCCGCCGGAGAGCAGCCCCATGCAGAGTTCCCAGAAGGCCACGTCGAAGCTGGGCGAGGCGAACTGCGTCACCACGCTGTCCGGGCCGATGCCGAGCCGGTGGCTCTGGGTCGCGACCAGCTTGGCGACGCCCTCGTGGCTGAGCACCGTCGCCTTCGGACGGCCGGTGGTGCCGGAGGTGTAGATGACGTACGCGGCGTTCGACGGCCGCGGCGCGACCTCCGGCGCCGGGTCGGACCCGGCCCGGGGGTCGGTTCCGGCATCGCCGGCCCGGGGATCGTCGAGCAGGAGCCGGGGCAGGTCGCCCGGCACCCGGTCGCCGAGCGCGGCGGTGGTGACCAGGCAGGTGGGCCGGGCGTCGGCGACCATGAGGGCCAGCCGGTCGCCCGGGTAGTCCGGATCCAGCGCCAGGTACGCCCCACCGGCCCGGAGCACCGCCACCAGGGCGACGACGAGTTCCGGCGAGCGGGGCACGGCGACCGCGACGATCCGCTCCGGGCCCACCCCGCACGCGCGCAGCCGCCGGGCCAGCCGCCGCGCGCGGGCGTCCAGTTCGGCGTAGCTGAGCCGCTGGTCCTCGCACGCCACCGCCACCGCGTCGGGTCGCTGCCGGACCTGGGCGGCGAACAGCTCGCCGAAGGTCACCGGGGCGCCGAGCGGACCGGTGGTGTTCCACTCCTCGAGGATCCGGCGGGTGTCCGCGGCGTCGAGGATCGGCACCGCGCCGACGCGGACCCGCGGGTCGGCGACGACCGCGCCGAGCAGCCGGACGAGGTAGCCGGCGATCGCGGTGACGGTGGCGCTGTCGAACAGGTCGACGCGGTACTCCACGCCGGCCCGTACGCCGTCCGCACCGGCGGTCTCGGTGAACGTGAACGTGAGGTCGAACTTGGCCGAGCCCGTGGTGACCAGGTCCACCGACGTGTCCAGCCCGGTCATCGCCGGGCCCCGCGCGGGCCGCACCTGGTGGGCCAGCATCACCTGGAACATCGGGTGCTGCGCCGTGGACCGGTCGGGGTTCAGCACCTCCACGAGATGCTCGAACGGCGTCTCGGCGTGGTCGAACGCGGCGAGGTCGACCTCGCGGACCCGGGCCAGCAGCTCGGCGAACGTCGGGTCGCCGGAGGTGTCGGTGCGCAGCACGAGGGTGTTGACGAAGAAGCCCACCAGCTCGGTGAGGGCCTCGTCGTGGCGGCCGGCGACCGGGGTCCCGATCGGGATGTCGGTGCCGGCGCCGAGCCGGGTCAGCAGGGCCGCGAGCGCGGCGTGCAGCACCATGAACCCGGTGGTGCCGGTCCGCCGGGCCAGCGCCCGCAGGCCGCGGTGCAGCTGCGCCGGGATCTCGAACGACACGAAGCCGCCCTCGGTGCGGGCGACGGTCGGCCGGGGCCGGTCGGTCGGCAGGTCCAGCACCGGCGGGAGCCCGCGCAGCCGGTCGGCCCAGTAGGCGGTCTGTCGGGCCAGCGGGCTGCCGGGGTCGTCCGGGTCGCCCAGCAGGTCGCGCTGCCAGCGGGCGTAGTCGGCGTACTGGACCGGCAGCGGCGCCCACCCGGGGGCGCGGCCGGCGACCCGGGCGTCGTACGCGGTCGCCAGGTCGGCGAGCAGGGGCCGGATGGACCACTCGTCGCCGGCGACGTGGTGGGCGAGCAGCAGCAGCGCGTGCCGCTGCGGCGCGAGGGCGAACAGGTGGGCGCGGATGGGCAGCTCGGCGGCCAGGTCGAAGCGGTACCGCGCGGCGGCGGCGACCGCGCCGCCCAGGTCGTCCTCGTCGCACGCGGACACCACCAGCGGCGGCTGCGCCGCGCCGGCGTCGACGACGACCTGCCGGGGCGCGCCGTCGACCTCGGTGAGCAGCGTGCGCAGGCTCTCGTGCCGGGCCACCACGTCGCGCAGCGCCGCCGTCAGGGCCGCGACGTCGAGCCGGCCCGACAGCCGCACGACCATCGGGAGGTTGTACGTCGCGCTGGGCCCCTCCAGCCGGTGCAGGAACCACAGCCGCTGCTGGGCGAAGGACAGCGGCGCGTCGCCGCGGTGGTCCGCGGGGCGCAGCGGCGGGCGGTGGCCCGCCGGGTCGCCGGCCCGCTCGGCGGCCTCGATGCGGGCGGCGAGGCCGGCCACCGTCGGCGCCTCGAACACCGCCCGCACCGGCAGGTCCACGCCGAGCGCCGACCGGGCCCGGGTCACCAGGCTGGTGGCCAGCAGGGAGTGTCCGCCGTGGTCGAAGAAGTCGTCGTCGATGCCGACGGCGTCCCGGCCGAGGAGGTCGGCGTACAGGGCGCACAGGATGTCCTCGCGGGGGGTGCGCGGCCGGCGGTGGCCCTCGCTCGGTGTGGCGGTGGCCCGCGGGGCGGGCAGGGCCGCGCGGTCGGTCTTGCCGTTGGGGGTCCGCGGGAGCGCGTCGAGGGTCACGAAGCCCGTGGGGACCATGTAGTCGGGGAGCCGGGCGGCCAGCCACCGGCGCAGGTCGCCGGGGCCCGCGTCGCCGACGGTGTAGGCCACCAGGCGGCCGTCGCGGGCGACCACCGCGGCCCGGGCCACCCGGGGGTGGGCCGTCAGCGCGGCCTCGACCTCGCCCGGTTCGATCCGGAACCCCCGCACCTTCACCTGGTCGTCGGTGCGGCCCAGACACTCCAGCACCCCGTCGCGGCGCCACCGGGCCAGGTCCCCCGTGCGGTACATGCGGGCGCCCGGCGGTCCGTACGGGTCGGCCACGAACCGCTGCGCGGTCAGGGC
>DATMJT010000615.1:0-9318 GCA_035553735.1 Pilimelia sp. | reverse complement strand
GATCACCCCCGCGTGCGCGGGGAGCTGACTTGTTGACCTGCGGTGATGAAGATCCAGATCTCGGATTTCGTTCACTTTGCGCGACACGATACCCCTACGCCGGTCGCCCGCGGCGCCCGAACCTGCGACGCCGCGCCGCCTTGCTCCACCCCGTCGGCATCGCGGGGTTGACCGGTGACTCGGTGGGACGACGGATCAGGGTCACGCCGTCCAGGTCGACCGGCGTCCAGTGGTGGTCGTGCACCACGAAGGAGAGCCGCTGCTCGCCGCGCGCCTGGAAGACCATCAGGGCGCGACCGGGCCCTGCCATGTCCACCACCCGCGCCCACAACTGACCACGCACCCGGGCGCTGACGTGCCCGACGTACACGCCGGCGGCCAGCTCCAGCAGCCACTGGGTGAGGTAGCCGCGCAGCCCTGCCGGGCAGGCCGTGAGAATGATGACGACCATCAGAAGTCCACGTCGTCGGTGCCGGCGTAGTTGCGGCCGGCGGTAACGTCGAAGCCGCTGTCGTCCCACAGCCGGAGGGAGTCGTCGTCCTCCTCGATCTCGCCGGTGGGCTGCGGCCGGAGCAGCAGCGCGCGGATGTCGCGCACGCAGCGTTCGAGGAGCGCGCCGTCGTGGACGCGGTCACGTACCGCGCGACGGGTGTCGCCGCCGATGTCGGTCGATCCGCTGGCCGCCACGTCGAAGGCGACCGGGATGGTGATCTCGGCCTTGTACAGGTCGGCGATGTCGTACACAAAGGCCCGCTCGTGTCCGGTGTGGATGAAGCCGAGCCCGGGAGCCGCACCGATCGCCACGATGACGGCGTGCACGACACCGTACAGGCAGGCGTGTGCGGCCGAGAGGGCCTGGTTGATCGGGTCGCCACCGGTGAAGTCCGTCGGGTCGTACTCCCGGTGGCTCCACGCCACCCCGGTCCGGGCGGCGTGCTCGCGGTACGCCCGGCGGACGCGCGCGCCCTCCTTGCCGCGCAGCTGCTGCATGGTCAGGTTCACGGTGGGCTCGCCGGGGAAACGCATGGCGTACATGGCGCGGGCGACGGCGAGCCGGCGGCGGCTGTGGCTGACCGCGGCGGCCTGCGCAACGAGCAGCCGGCTGGAGGCGGCCAGCGACCGGCCGTGCGCGTAGTAGCGCACGCCCCGCTCGCCGACCCAGACGACGGTGGCGCCGTGGTCGGCGAGCAGGGCGATGGCCTGGTGGGTGACGCTGGTGCCGGGCCCGAGCAGCAGGACGCCGACCGAGGCGGCCGGGATGTGCACCACGCCGCGGTCGTCGGTGGCGGTGATGGCGTTGCTGTCGCGGTGGATGATGCTGCGTTCGAGGTAGAGGAAGCTGATGCGGTCCTCGGCCCGGGTGAGTGCGGCGAGGTCCGCCGGCGGCACGCCGGGGATCTTCACGGTCGGCCCGCCGGGCTCAGCCGGCCGGGGCGAGGGTGAGCAGCCCGCAGCCGTACGCCTTGGCGTGCCCGATCCCGCCGGTCAGCGCCCGGCGGAGGGCGTCCGGGTCGGTGACCCGCAGGACGCCGTCGTACGTGACGCTGGCGATGGTGACCGTGCCCATGCCGCGGCTGAAGGTCTGCGTCCGCCGGCGGTGCAGGCGCAGGTTGGGTTGTTCGTCCGCCTGCGCCACCACCGCGAAGCCGTGCCGGGCTGCCCGGTCGGCCAGCCATCCGACCTGCTCCTCCTCGCGCAGGTACGCGAAGCGCTGGGTGTCCTTCGCCTCGGCGTTCTTGCGTCCACTGTGGGTGGGGTTGGCGGTGAGCCGGAACGCCCATCGCTGCCCGGCGCGCAGGGAGTCGAGCAGCGGCCGGTAGTCGCGGGTCACCCAGCCCTCCTGGGTGGTGGGCCAGCCGGCCTGCTCGACCAGGTGGGCGAGGTCGGGTCGGCCGGGGCTGACGAGGTAGAGGTGGACGGTCGCGGTCGCCGGGGTGTCCAGGCGCCACAGCGTACGGGCGCCGTCGCGCGCGTGGTCCTCGGGCGCGGCGAAGGCGGCGCGGACGGCGGCGTGCATGGCCTGCGGCGAGCCGAGCAGCTTCCGCGCGCCCCGCCGCGCCGGGTTGATCTGGAACCGGGTGAGGAACATGCTCAGCCTCCCAGCAGGCTCAACGGGTCGTGCTCGGCGACCGCGGCGCGCTCGGCCAGGTCGTTGGCGATGTCGACGTGCCGGCGCACGACGACCCGCCAGGTGTGCCGGCGGTGGGCGGGGTCGAAGCTGACCGGCTCGTCGGGCACGGTCTCGGTGATCGGCTCGCCCGGCCTGCCGTCCCGGATGATCTCCAGCCGCACGGTGCGGGCCGCCCGGCGCCGATGCCAGTCGGCGGCAAGCCACGGCCACGAGGTGAGCGCGTCGTCGAGGCTCTCCTCGTGCACCCCGAGGCTGACCCGACCGTCCGGCGGGCACGAGCGGCGCCCGAGGTAGAGCGGGAAGCGCGGCCGGTCGAGCGCCTCCGCCACGCCGCACAGCAACTCCCGGTCCCCGCCGACGGCGGCGAGGAAGACCGCGTCGGACAGGTAGAAGCGGTACGTCAGCGGGGCGCTGGACCGCCCGTCGAGGGAGCGCGCGGTCTGGAAGTCCCGTACGACCCGGCCGGGCTGGTCGATCCGCACGCCGAACTCCAAGCCGAGCAGGTCGGTGAGCGGATCGGTGCGGCGCAGGCCCCGGGCCGCGGCGAGCATGCCGATCACCCCGCTCTTGGTAGGCGCCACCTCGGTGCCCCGGTACGCGAACCGGCTGGACGACCCCCACGCCTGCAACGGTCCGGCCAGCTTCAGCAGCAGGACGCTCATGCCGCCGCCTCCGGGTGCGCGGCGACGGGGCCGCCGCGGCGCGGGCGTCGGGTAGGCGAGCTCATGCGGGCTGTCCGAGCGCCGCCGTGACCTGCTCCCCCACCCCGGTGACCAGCTCGGCGAAGGTGACCGCCTTGCCGAGGTCGGCCAGCACCGCGGTCTGCTCGCCGACCTGGGTGACCCAGCTGCCGACCGGCCGCTCGCCGTACGCGCTCTCGACCGCGGCGGTGTGCTCCGCCAGGCGGGCCGCGGCGAGCTGGACCCGGCCCGCGGCGTGCGACTCGCGGACCGGGGTCTCGAACGCCCCGACGAGGTTGATCGGCTGGGTGTCGCGCACCCGGGCCAGCAGCGCGTCGGGCAGAGTGCGGTGCGCGAAGGTGTTCTGCTTGCCGGTCGGCATGGCGCGCGCGAAGGCGGTGAGGAAGGCCTCGACGGCGGCGCGGGTGGCGGCCGGGTCGCCGAGGGTCTGGTGCAGCGCGTCCACGTCGACGGTCGCGTACCGGTAGAGGGTCGAGGAGTTGAACTCCACCGTGCCGATCATGCCGGCGCCGGCCTCGTCGGCGTCGGCCTTGCGGTCGTCCACCGCGGTGAAGTAGTCGAACTCGTTGTCCACGGCGTGCACGCTGATCGCGTGCGCCACCTGGCAGGCGGCGTCCACATTGAGGTCCGTCATGTCGGCCAGCATCCGCCCGAACATCGCGATGTCGACGGAGTGCTCGGTGTTGGCCAGCTTCTTGAACTGGGTCTTGTCCAGGACGGTGCCGGCGCGCTCGGCCGCCAGGGCGGCGGCCGCGATGTTGTCGAGCTGCCGGTGGCTGAGGAACAGCAGGTACGACGACTCGGCGTCCTTCGCCGCGCCCTTCTTCTTGTCCGCCTTGGCGGCCAGGCCGGAGGCGGCGAACGCCCGGGCGGCCAGCGCGGAGGCGTCCTCCGCCGACAGCTCGGGGGCCAGGTCTCGGATCCGGGCGGCGAGCGACTCCCCGACGCGCTTGGTCCGCTCGCCGAGCTGCGAGCGGTCGAGCAGGTCGGCGAAGGCGAGCCGGATGGCCCGCTTCCACGCCTGGCTGGAGACTCGGGCGCGGCGCACGCCACCGTAGACGGCGGTCTTGGGTGAGCCGGTGTCGTCCCGGTTGAGGTTGCTCGGCGGGACGGTGTGCAGGGCGTAGACGTCGACGATGGTGCGGCGCATGGTCAGTTCTCCTCGGAGTGGCGGGTAGGCCCGGCGGCGTCGGGGGCGGGGTCGGTGTCGGGGACGGCATCGGCATGCGGGTCGGCGGACTCGGCGGCGGGTCGGCTGCGGAAGAACTCCCGGCCCCAGCCGGACTGCACCCGGGCGCGTCCGCCGGGCTGGCGCAGGGTCCTCAGGTCGTCGGCGAGCAGGCCGTAGTCGAGGGCGATGTGCTGCTCACGCAGCATGGTGACCAGGCCGCGGAGGTGGTGGATGCTCTCGGCGTACGTGCTCGCGGTGCCCAGGGCGGCGAAGCGGCGGCGCACGCCCTCCGGCCCGTCGGTGGCCCGCACCAGGGCGGCCACCGCCATGCCGAGGCCGCGCCGGTCGGCGTGCATCGGCTCCCGGCGCGACTGCTGGTGCAGCGCGTACAGGGTCACCGCGTCGTGCACGGCGTGCTCGGCGTCGGTGGGCTCGGCGTCGTTGTCCGGTCGGTGGCCGAGCAGCTCCTCCGGGACGTGCAGGTAGTGGTCCAGGGTGTAGTCGAACCCGGGCACCTGACCGATCCCCCGGCGCAGCCGGGCGAGCGCGCCGACCACCTCTGGGTCGGGGGGTTCCCGCAGGCAGCGGGCCTGCAGGCCGCCGACCAGCCGGGCGACGTGGTCGCCCAGTTCGCCGCGGCGGCGTACCCACGGTCGGCGCTGGCCGGGGGCTGGCGGCGCCGTCTCCGGCGTCGTCGTGGGTGGCGGTGCCGTCCCCGGTGCGGTCACGGGCGGCGCCGCCGTCCCGCGCATGGTCGTCATGCTGCTTCCTCCTGCCTGTCGGATGCGGGTTCGCCGGCCAGCGGCAGGGCCTTGCCGAGCCCGGCGCGGAACCACGCCTCGGCCTGCGCGCTGGAGTAGTGCACCGGCTGGCCGTTGCGGTCGGTGCCGGAGCGGCCGACCCAGGCCGCGGGCCCGGCCGCCTCGACCAGCTCCGCGCCGAGCCGGGCCACCGCCCGCCGCACCCGCTGTTGCCAGGCGGCGCGTTCGGCGGTCGGGTCGCTGCCCGGCCCGAGCCCGGCCAGCCAGTCGCGGAAGGCGCGGTCGAGCAGTGCGTACGCGCGTTCGGCGGCCCGGTCCGCCTCGCCGTCGCCGGGGTCGCGGCTGCCGGCGGCGCGGGCCAGATTGGTGGCCAGCGTGCGCAGCACCCGGACGGCGGCCTCCGCGTCGCCGGCGGCGTCCACCGCCGTGGTCCGCAGCGGCGAGCCCTCCGCCAGGACGAGCACGCTCATGGTCAGCCCGTCGGAGAAGACCTCGTCCACGACGGCCTGCTTCACGCCGTAGGCGATGCTGGTGGCGCGGGGGCGGGCCTGGAAGGTGGCGGGTACGGCTCCGGCCACGTGCAGGTGGGCGAGCCACTGCAGGACGATCGGCGACCGCCGCTGCGGCACGTCCCGACCCTCCGGTGGCGGTGGCAGCAGGGTCTGCAGGCCACGCCACAGCGCGCGGGTGTGGTCGTGCGGGCGCGGCAGATACACCACGGACTTCTTCTGTGCCTTCTCACGCGGGGCGCTGCGACCCCAGACGCTCATCGGCTCCATCAGGTGCCGGTCCTGCCAGTCGAGCACGTCGCCGTACGAGATCATGGCGCCGGTGATCGCGCGCGCGTCGCCGAACAGCCGGATCCGCCGCGACTGCCAGGTGTAGAGGCCGAGCACGCCGAACGGTCCGCGGGTCGCGGCCGGCTCCTCGGCGGCCGTGAGCGGCTTCCGTTCCCACATCGGCAGGTCCCGCTCGTCGCCGGCCAGCCAGCCGGGGGCCACGGGTACGAGGTTGAGCAGCAGGGTGTCCCGCAGCGTGTCACCCTCCAGGTGCACCCCGCCGAGCGCGCCGACCGACGCGGTCCCGAGCGGGTAGACCTTGCCGCCGCTGACCCGCGGATCGCCGATGGCGCCGGTCTTGATCCCGGAGGGGTCGTACGCCTGGCAGTGCACCAGCCAGCGGGCCGCCTCGGCCGGCGTGACCGACTCCAGCCCCGGTCCGGCCCGGTTGGTCAGGTACGGCAGGCCGTTGGGCACGTCGGCAATGAGCTTCTCCAGCCCGTACTCCCGCTCCTTGCCGTCAGGCTGCAGGCCCGCGACCTGGTAGAAGGGGTGCTCCGGGTGGAGCAGGTCGAAGCGGTCGCGGAACTCGCCGAGGTAGTCGGCGATGTCCGACTGCGGCAGCTCCCCGGAGCGCCACAGCGCTCTCCAGGCCGCCTCGCCGGGTGGTCCGCCGGTGGCCCGGTGCAGTACGGCCAACGCCAGCCGCAGGACGGCGAACGACTGCGTCGGCAGCTCGCAGGCGATCATGCGTAGCTCCCCCGCCTGCTGGAACAGGCCGAGCAGCGAGACGTCCCGGCGCCGGCCGGCGCCGTCGAGCACCGGGATCCACGCCTCGTCCACCAGCGAGAACCCCGCGGGGTGCGGTGAGTCGGTCACCGGCAGGCACCTCCTTCGTGTGATCGGAAGCGGACTCAGGCGGCGCGGCTGACGCGCAGGCCCTCGTCCGGGTCGTAGTGCAGGTCAAAGCCGGCCACGGTGGCCCGTCCGTCGAGATCGATATCCAGAACCAGCTCGCCGGCCAGCCAGGGGTTGGACTGCCAGGCGCGGACGTCGACCCGACGCTCAAGGTCGGCGAGGACGTCGTCGACCACGTCGCCGGCGGTCATCGCGCGCGGCAGCGGCAGGGTGCAGCGGGCGATCTGCCGGGGCAGCGGCCAGCGGGGGACGTCGCCGGTGGGCACGACTACCCCGCCCCCGTCGATCCATGGGGGGATCACCAGTCCGTCGGGGGTGCGGACCAGTAGGAGGACCTCCAGGGACTCGGCGTCGGTGTCGCGGACGTGGCCGAGGGCCGAGCGGTCCGCCGTGTCGCCGACGCCGCCGGACAGCCAGCCGATCAGCGGCACGCCGGGCTCGGCGACCCCGGCCAGGCGGAATCCGTCGGCCCTGGACTCCTTGGCGGCGATCTCGTCGCGCTGCCGGGCCTCCGCCTCCGCCATCTCGGGCTGCCACTGCGTCGGGCCGACCGGCGCGTCGCCGTAGGCGGCCTGGGTGAGCGGGGCGATGTCGGCGGGCAGCCGCAGCGGCGCCCCGTCCAGGTGCGGCAGCAGCACGGCGGCGCTGCGCAGCAGGGTGGCCGGCTGGTAGACCCGGCGGGAGCCGGGCACCGGCTGCGGCGGCTCCTGCGTCCAGTCGGCGCCGGCGATCCAGCAGGTCGGCGCGGCCAGCGCGGTCGGCCGGTCCGGGCGCGGGTGGCGGTGCAGGCGCCCGATGCGCTGCAGTACCAGGTCGACCGGGGCCAGGTCCGTGACGAGCAGGTCGAAGTCGATGTCCAGCGACTGCTCGGCGACCTGGCTGGCCACCACGACGTGCCGGTGCGGACGGGTGCCGACGCCGGGCGGGCCGAAGGTGGCGCGCAGCCACCGGTCCTTGGCCGCCCGGTCGACGGCCATGAAGCGGGAGTGCGCCACCGACACCGGGGTGTCGGGCCCGAGGGCGTTCCGCAGCGCGGCGGCCGTCTCCTGGACCCGCGCCACGGTGTTGCGGATGACCAGCGCGCAGCCGCCGTCGGCGAGGCGGTCACGCAGCAGTGCAACCAGGGTGGGCGCGTCGTCGGCCAGCCGGCGCAGGGACACGTCGAGGCCGCGGCCGGAGTCGGCGCAGGCGACCGTGTTGCCGCCGCGACCGGCCGCGGACGCGGTCACCAGCGGATAGCGGGCGTCGTCGCGTACGGCGGCGTAGTGGTCGACCCGGGGCTTGCCGCGGTCCCGCCAGGTCAGCGGCGGCGGCGGGCCGAGGCGCCCGGCGTCGTACGCCGCCATCAGGCTGGCCCGCCGCCCGGCCGGCAGGGTCGCGGAGAGCACCACGACCGGTACGCCGTAGGCGCCAAGCCACTCCAGTGCCCGGTCCAGGAAGCGTCCCATGTAGACGTCGTAGGCGTGCGCCTCGTCGATCACCACGACCTTGCCGGCGAGGCCGAGGTGGCGCAGCACGAGATGCCGGCCGCGCAGCGCCGCGAACAGCAGCTGGTCGACCGTGCCGACGACGAAGCTGGACAGCAGGGCCTTCTTCCGACCGGCCAGCCAGGTGTGCACGCCGATGGCGGCGCCGCCGGCGTCCGGGGCGATGTCGCTGGGCAGGGACGTGTCGCGCAGCCGGTCGTAGTCGGGGTTGAGCGCGGCCTTGCCGTGGGCGAGCCGCACGTCGCGGTCGCCCCGGCCGACCCGGGCGTCGGGCAGCCGGCGCAGCCAGGACAGCATCCGGCCGAACATCGCGTCGCTGGTGGCCCGGGTGGGCAGCGCGAGATAGCAGCCGGTGGCCCCGGTGCGGCCGGCGAGGATCTCCACCGCGGCCAGCGCCGCCTCGGTCTTGCCCTCTCCCATCGCCGCCTCGACAATGATCATCCCGGGGGTCGGCATCCGTGCGGCCAGGTCGGCGACGGTGCGCTGCACCGGCCGGGGCGCCGCGCCGGCGGGCAGCGCGAACCGGGTCGCGAACAGCGCGTCCACGCCGTCCGGCGGCGGCGCCGGCCGCCACGGCGCTGGCAGGTCCACCCGGTCCCAGCCGACCGCGAGCCGGTCGTCGTCCGAGCGGTCCAGAACGTACGGGAAGTACTCCTCGTTGCTGGCGATCCAGTCGGCGACGATGACCAGACCGGTGAGCGCCGCCTGAACCGGTTGGGACAGCGGCGCGCCGCTCCACCCGGTCAGCCGGTCGCCGGCCCCGGTCCGCTCGGTCATCCACGCCAGCAGCTCGCCGCGCACCTGCGCCCAGTCCCGGTCGCCGAGCAGGTGCGGGCGCAGCTGCACGTCGCGCAGGCCCTCGTCGGTCGGGGGCACGCCGTGGTGCCCGCCGACCACGACGGCGTACGGGTGCGGGTCGGCCCAGCCGTGCTCGGACAGCCAGTCGGCGAGCGCGACGTGCCCGGCCACGTCGTGCCGGGCCAGCTGCCGCTCGGCCCAGACCAGTTCCCGGTCGTAGGCCAGGCCGTGGTCGCGCATGCGCCGCACCAGGCCCGCCGTCTGCGGTCGCAGGGACGCCTGGCAGGCGAAGGCGGGGGTCGCCTTGCCGATGTCGTGCACCCCGGCGAGCCAGCTGGCCAGGGTGCGTCCGTCGGCGTCGCCGCCGGGCAGTTCGTCGGCGATGCGCCGGCGTACCGCGGGGCTCAGCCAGTGGTCCCACAGCCGGCCGGCGACATCGGCGGAGTCGGCCAGGTGCCGCCACAACGGCAGCCAGCCGATCGGCGACGTGCCGGTGCGATCGGTCTTGCCCCAGACGGCGCGGGCGGCGTCACTCAGCCCCCGGTCGGTCCCGGCGGCCAGACCGCCGGGAC
>DATMJT010000614.1:0-9303 GCA_035553735.1 Pilimelia sp. | reverse complement strand
CGTCCACGGTGATGGCCAGCGATCCGCCGGAGCGGGCGCTGGCACGACATCACCTGCGCCCGCTCCGGCGGATCGCTGGCCATCACCGTGGACGGCGTCACCACCGGGCGGCGGATCCCCGCGGGACTCTCCCTCGTGAACCGCCACCCGCTGCGCATCGGCGGCAAGAGCGTGGGCGTGCACAACGACCAGTTCGCCGGTCAGATCGACAGCGTCTTCGTCAGCATCTCGTGACCGCGCCGCCCGGCCGGGGCCCGGCGCGCCGCGGCGCGGCACGGGCATCGACGGCGGTCCACACCTTGCGTGCCGGCGACCGGCTCCCTAGCGTGTCAGCCGTGCCCCGTCCCAGCGCACCCCCGGCCCGGCGGCGCGCGCCCGCCCGGCGGCGGCCGCGCCCGTCCGCCCGCGCCGCGCGGCGCCGGCTGGCGTGCCGGCTGCTGACCCTGGCGCTGTGCCTGGCGGCGGGTCTGGCGGCGGCCGCCCCGCCCGCCGCGGCGGAGCCCACCGTGGCCGAGCTGGAGCAGCAGATCGACGCGGCGTGGAAACAGCTGGAGCCGGTCATCGAACAGCACAACCGCACCCGGGTCGAGCTGGCCGCCCGGCGGAAGAGGGCCGCCGAGCTGGCCCGGCGCATCGGCCCGCTGGAACGCCAGGTCGACGCCGCACTGGTCCAGGTCGGGCAGCTGGCCGCACTGGCCTACAAGGGCGGCACCGTCTCGGCGCTCAACTCCGTGCTCAACAGCGGCTCGCCCACCGAGTTCAGCCAGCGGCTGGGCGTTCTGGAGCAGTACGCCCGGCGGCAGGAGCAGCGCATCAGCGGGGTCGCCCGGCTGCGCCAGCAACTCGCCGACCAGAAGGCCCCGCTGGACCGGATGATCGCCGAGCTGAGCCGCACCGAGGCGCAGCTCGCGGCGCGGGCCAAGCAGATCGATGCCGAGATCGCCCGGCTGGGCCGGCTGCGCCTGGCGGCGTACGGCAACACCGAGAGCACCGGCGCGCTGCGGCCGGTGCCGTGCCCGGTGAGCTACCCGGGTGGGCGCGCCGGCACGGCCGTCCGGTTCGCCTGCGCCCAGATCGGCAAGCCGTACGGCTGGGGCAGCGCGGGCCCCGGCGCGTACGACTGTTCGGGGCTCACCATGGCGGCGTGGGCCCGGGCCGGGGTGCGCCTGCCGCACAACGCCGCCGCCCAGCGCGGCGCCGTCCCGTCGGTCTCGCGTGCCGAGCTGCGCCCCGGCGACCTCGTCTTCTACTACGGCGACCTGCATCACGTGGCGATGTACGCGGGGCGTTACAACGGCACCGACTGGATCGTGCACGCCGCCCAGGCCGGTGAGCCGCTGACCATGCGCACCATGGACGACGGCAACATCCACAGCTACGGCCGCCCCGGATAGCCCGGTTGCGCGTTGGCGGCCGGGCGGGCTGTCAGGGGCCGGCGTCCGGTCCCGGGGCCTGGGTGGGCCAGGTGCGCCAGCTCTGCCACGCCCGGCTCGGGGTGGGCCCGCGCTGGCCCTGGTAGCGGGAGCCGTAGACCGCCGAGCCGTACGGGTGCTCCGCCGGCGAGGACAGCCGGAAGATGCACAGCTGCCCGATCTTCATGCCCGGCCACAGCGTGATGGGCAGGTTCGCCACGTTGGACAGCTCCAGCGTCACGTGACCCGAGAAGCCCGGATCGATGAAGCCGGCGGTCGAGTGGGTCAGCAGGCCCAGCCGGCCCAGGCTGGACTTGCCCTCCAGCCGCCCGGCCAGCCGGTCGCCCAGCGTGATCACCTCCAGCGTCGAGGCCAGCACGAACTCGCCCGGGTGCAGCACGAACGGCTCGCCGTCCGGCACCTCGACCTCGGCGGTCAGGTCGTCCTGCCGGGTCGACGGGTCGATGTGCGTGTAGAGGTGATTGTTGAAGACCCGGAACAGCCGGTCGAGGCGCACATCGATGCTGGACGGCTGGACCAGCGTCGGCTCGAACGGGTCCAGCGCCAGGTTGCCGGCCTTGACCTCGGCGACCAGGTCGCGGTCGGAGAGCAGCACCGGACCACCATATCGGCACGCCTCGGCGGCGGTGTGCGCCGTAGGGTCGCGTCGTGTCCACCCGTGAACTGGTCGTGCTCGGGACCGCGAGCCAGGTGCCCACCCGGACCCGCAACCACAACGGCTACCTGCTGCGCTGGGACGGCGAGGGCATCCTGTTCGACCCCGGCGAGGGCACCCAGCGCCAGCTGCTGCGGGCCGGTGTGGCGGCGTCGGCGCTCACCCGGCTGTGCGTGACCCACTTCCACGGCGACCACTGCCTCGGCGTGCCCGGCGTCGTGCAGCGGTTGTCCCTGGACCGGGTGGCCCACCCCGTGTACGCCCACTACCCGGCCGCCGGGGCCCACTTCTTCGCCGGGCTGCGGCGGGCCTCGGCGTTCCACGAGACCGCCGACCTGCGCGAGGTGCCGGTGCGCGGCGACGGGGTGGTGGCCGCCGGGGCGTTCGGCACGCTGTCGGCGTACCGCCTCGACCACCCGGTCGAGGCGTACGGCTACCGCCTGGTGGAGCCCGACGGCCGCCGGATGCTGCCGGAGCGGCTGGCCGCGTACGGGCTCGCGGGGCCCGACGTGGGCCGGTTGCAGCGTGCGGGCGCCATCGAGGCGGGCGGCCGGACGGTGACCCTGGCCGAGGTGAGCGCCGCGCGGCCCGGCCAGCGGTTCGCCTTCGTCATGGACACCCGGCTGTGTGAGGCCGTCTACCGGCTGGCCGACGGCGCGGATCTGCTCGTCATCGAGGCCACGTTCCTGGACGCCGACCGCGAGCTGGCCGACGCGTACGGCCACCTGACCGCCGCGCAGGCCGCCCGGGTGGCGGCCGAGTGCGGGGTGCGGCGGCTGGTGCTCACCCACTTCTCCCAGCGCTACGCCGACCCTGGCGACTTCCGGGCCGAGGCGCGGCGGCACTTCACCGGCGACCTCGTGATCGCCGAGGACCTGCTCAGGGTGCCGGTGCCCCGGCGCCGTTGGGCTGTCTGATCACCGTCTGGGCGATTCCGGGTTTCGACTCCCGAATCGAACAGGCGTTCGATAGAGTCCTTGCATGGCTTCCTGGTCGACCTTCGCCGCCGCCGCGCCCGCCCTGGCCGCGGCCATCCGGTCGCTGCTGCACCAGTACGGCCCCGGCCTGGGTTACCTGGCGACCGTTCGCGCCGACGGCGGTCCGCGGGTGCACCCGGTGTCGCCGGTGGTCACCGACGACGGCCTGTACTGCTTCGTGATCGGCTCGCCCAAGCGGCGTGACCTGGAGCGCGACGGGCGGTACGCGCTGCACTCGTTCCCGCCGGAGGACAGCGACGACGAGGCGTACCTGAGCGGCCGGGCGCGGCCCGTGGCCGACCGGGCGCGGGTGGCCCGGCTCGCCACCCACCTGCGGGCCGCGAGCGGGGTCGACTGGCGCCTGTTCGAGTTCGACATCGAGGTGGCGATGCTGGCCCGGCACGGGCAGACCGGCGCCATCCCGCTGGCGCCCGGTCGGCCCGAGCCGGCCGTGCAGATCTGGCACGATCCGGCTGGCCCCCGCGCGTCGCGCCGGGGCGGGCACTCGCCGCGGGTCGCCCGGCGGCGTGCCCCGGTGGAGTTCGCCCCGGCCGTCGACCTAGCTCCGGTGGGGCTGCCCGTCGAGGTCTGCCTCGGGCAGGAGCGGGCGAGCTGACGCGTGCCCGGCCCCGCCGGGCGCCGTACCGGGGCGGGGCGGTTGATGCGGCCGGTCGCGCGACCGGGTACAGTAAGCGACGCTCGCGGGTGTAGTTCAATGGCAGAACATCAGCTTCCCAAGCTGACAGTGCGGGTTCGATTCCCGTCACCCGCTCCAGGTTGGGGGCCGGTATAGCAGGTCGCATCTCGATCGATCACCGCGTGATGGGTGGGGTGCCGTGCATCGCCGGCACCCGGGTTCCGGTGGCGACGATCCTCGCGCTTCTCGGGCAGGGGCACTCGATCGACGAGGTAGTGGGCGACTACCCGACGATCGCGCGGGGTGATGTCCTGGCCGCGCTCCAGTTTGCCGCGCACGTGGTTGACGAGCGGGCGCTGTCCCTGCGCCTGTCCGCATGAGGTTCCTCGTCGACGAGCGCGGGGCCGGCACGTCAACGACGTGCGCGAAGTAGGTGATGGCCGCTCCTTCGGAGATCAAGCGCCGGCGTCCGTAGTGGTCGAAGGCGGACGTGGCCGGGCGGGGTCGGCGCTGCGCGGAAGCGTCTCAGCGAGCTTCGCCGCCCCCGGTCCAGCCAGCTCGGCCACTGCGGCCAGCCGGCCCGACACCAGCAGCAGAAGCGCGGAGATCGGCCCCTCCACACGGAGGCCGGCACCGGCGCGCCATGGTGCATCGGTCGCCGCCAGCTCGAAGCCGCGCAGCCGGCGTTGCGCCCGAAACGGGAACGGCTGGGCCCAGATGCGGTCCGCGGCGGCCGCCGCTGGGGCTGTTGGCATCGGGTAGGGCCGTCCGATCGGGCGGGCGATGTCCTGGGCGTGGCACAAGACGTCGATCATTGGCTCGAGTGCGGTGATGAACGGCGCGGTGCGGCGGGAACCGACCATCGCACGCAACCGTCGCGGGTACTCGTGCACGGGCAGGCGGGCCTGCCGGATCGCGGTGTCCCGGATCATCCGGTTGAAACTGCCGCCGGCACGGATCAGGGCAACGATCGCGGGGAGCGGTCCGGTGTGGGCCAAGGTCAGGTGCGCGGCGACCTCCCGTACCGTCCAGCCGGTGCACAGCGACGGCGTGCGCCACTCGGCTTCGCTGAGGTCCTCCATCAGGTCGGCTAGGCGGCTGCGCTCGTCGTCGATCACGTGCCACACGGCATCCTCGTCCATGGGCCCTCTCCCAAATCAGTTCGAAGGTCGTACTATCTTGGTTCGATGGCAGAACTAAAGTCAAGGAGTGCGGGCATGTCAGCTCAGCCGGAGCGACGAGACTCCGCGACGGAGGCGAGCGTCTCGGGCGACACGGGCGCGCTCAACATCGGACTGTTGTGCTTCATCGTCCAGCGCGCGATGGAAGATCGGGTTCTTGCCGACCTGGCCGCCGCCGGGTTCGGCGACCTCACTGTTGCTCAGGCCCGCGTGCTGGCCCGGGTCGGCCCGAAGGGCACCCGGCTCACCGACCTGGCCGAGCAGGCGCGCGTCACCAAGCAGACCGTCACCTTCATGGTCGACCAACTCGAGCGCGCCGGGTACGTGCGCCGCGTTCCGGACCCCGGCGATGCGCGTGCCCGGCTGGTGATCTTCGCTGAGCGGGGACTCGCCGCGCAGGCGGTGGCCCGACAGACCGAGCTCGCCGTCCAGGGGGAATGGACCCGTCACCTCGGCCGACGGACCACCGTACGCCTGCACCAGATTCTCACCCAGCTCCGGGAGATCACCGACCCGTATCGGTGATCAGGCCGACGCTGACCAGGCCGATCAGCGGTGACGCGACCGGTCGCCGCACGCGGCACAATCCACGCCGCTGGCTGCCCCCGCCCGCGCACGCGTGGGTCACCGGAGCCTACGGGCCGCTATGAAAATGAGGCAGCTGAGACCGAGCAACGCCGAACCGGCGAATGCGGCGATCTGCCAGGCATTATTCAGCTGACCTCCGAAGGCGACACCCGCCGCCGAGACGGGAAGCCCCACCTGCGCCACCAGCTCGACAGCAGCAAATCTGTCCTTCTTGCCGTGCCTGGCTACGTACTCGCGGTCTCGCGCCACAGAGGCATCCCCCTTCACCAGGCAAGATCGAGAACGATCGTACGTACGCGCGTCAATCCTGAGCGCCTCACCGCGCGACCGCGGTTTGCGTGATTGGCTGCGGCGCGCGATCGAGGTACTCGACGGCCAGTCGAGGGCTGGCGGCGTCCAGGTCGTCGAGGACCATGCGTTCTTCGAGGCCGGCAATCAGGCGTAGGGAGTCCCGCGCCGAGCTGACCAGCAGCATCCCGGCCAGGTGCGCCTCCCGTAGACGCTCCCGATCGGCCTTCCACGCGGTCACCAGGGCGTCCGCACCGTCGAGGGCACGATCGGCCAGCTCGGTGAACGGCCGGTCGGAAACTTCTGGCCCCGCTCGGGGACGCCGCGACTCAGATCGGCCGGCAGGCCGATGGAGTGGACCACCAAGCGTTCGAAGGATGGCAGGAGTTCAGCGGCCCAGGAAGAGGTGGCGACAATGCACGGCCGTCGCGCCGCGGTGCGGGACCTGTCCACATGAGAACTGTTCTGATCGCCGATGGGCTGAGGATGACCGTCGGTACCGGTCGCCCGCACCTCAGCCGCGGACCCCCGTTGGCTCATCGGGTCGCGGTCCGGACGGCGTGGCCCGGGTAAAGATCACCACGGTCATTGTCGGGGCCCCGGATACTATGCCCGTGTCCGGTAGCAGGAACGGCTGGAGCGAGAGCGGCGCGCGGCCCGACGACCGAAAGAAGCCATGACGGAGCAACTGACGCTGGTCGACCTTCCCGAGGGCGGCGACCGTGGCTTCCGGCCGATCCAGTACCTGGGCAACAAGTGGCGGGTGCTGGACGTCATCGAGCGGACCGTGGAGCGGCACTGCGCGCCGGGCTCCACGGTCTGTGACCTGTTCGCGGGGTCGGGCGTCGTGGCGCACCGCCTGGGCCGGCGGCGGACCGTCCTGGCGGCGGACATCCAGGAGTACTCCCGCGTGCTCACCCTGGCGCTGCTGCGACCGGCCGGCGTCGAGGGAACAGCCCTGGACGACCTCCTCGACCGGGGCACGAAGTACTACGAGCAGATCGCCGCGGGCCCGTACGGCGATCTCATCGAGTACGAGCGCGAGGCGGTCGCGGCGGCGCTGCGCGCCCGGCCCGAGAGCCTCTGCGGCGTGATCGAGCACGGGTCCGTCTTCGCCCACGCGCACGGCGCTGAGCAGACCCCGGCCGAACTCGCCCGCCTGCTGGTCGCGGCCGGCGCGGCGCTGCCGGCCGAACCCGGCACCGTGGTCTCCCGCTACTACGGCGGCGTGTACTTCTCCTACCGGCAGGCCGCCATGCTCGACGGCCTGGCCACCGCGGTCCGCGAGCTGCCGGACCACCAGCGCCACACGGGGCTGGCCGCGGTGCTCGGCACGGCGAGCGACCTGGTGTCGACCGTCGGCAACCAGTTCGCCCAGCCGATCCGGCCGCGCCAGAAGGACGGGCGACCGAAGGCGGCGGCCGTCGCCGCCGTGGCCCGCCGCCGGGGCCTGTGCGGCGTCGACCTGTTCCGCGCCTGGCTGCCCCGGTACGGCAGGCTGACGGCCACGTCCGCGCCGCATGTCTTCCGCCGGGACGACTACCGCCGCGTGCTCGCCCAGCTGCCCGCGGACGTCGGCATGGTCTACGCCGACCCTCCGTACACGCGCGACCACTACAGCCGCTTCTACCACGTGTTGGAGACGCTGGCGGTGGGCGACGAGCCGATGGTCTCGACCATGAAGGTGAACGGCGTGGTGAAGTTGAGCCGGGGGCTGTACCGCGCCGAGCGGCACCAGTCGCCGTTCTGCATCAAATCCGAGGTGCTGCCCGCGTTCGAGGCGCTGTTCGGCGGCACGGCGCACCGGGGCGTGCCGATCGCGGTGTCGTACTCCGCGTACTCCAGCGGCACGGCGGCGCGGCCCCAACCCAGGCTGGTGACCATCGAGCAGATCGCGGCGGTGGCGGGCCGGTACTACCGCCGCGTCCTGGTGGAGTCGGCGGGGAGGGTGGCGCACAGCAAGTTCAACCACGAGGCGGTCAACGGCGAGGTGAACTACGACGCCGAGACGCTGATCGTCGCGCACGACTGATCCGCGCGCCACCGGCCACAGCGCGGTCCGTGCGCCGGGTCCGCGCGGCACCGGTCACAGCGCCGGCAGCGGGGCCGCCCACAGCGGGGAGTCGGGCCAGGCTGCGCGCAGTTCCGCCACGGTGGTCCGCACCCGCCGGACCTGCCGCGCCGGACCTCTCCACCGCGCGGCCAGGAACCCGTCCACCGGTGGGTAGTGCGGGTCGCCCGGCAGCAGGAGCGTGTAGAGGAAACTGCCCTCGGCCAGCCGCATGAACACGCCGATGAGCCGGGCGTCGCTGGAGTAGCTCACGCCCTTCATGGCGGCCAGCTCGAACCGGTAGTTGTGGCTGCGCACCTCGACGCTCGGCCGACTCTCCACCTCGCCCAACGTCCCGTCGTCGGCGACGTGGTACAGCACGATCCGGCGTTTCGAGCCGACCCGGGCGCCGAAGAAGTCCTCGTAGTTGCCCTTGTTGACGTTGGCCTGGCCCGGGCGGCCGCGTTGGAGCGGGATCTCCGCGACCAGCGCGGCCAGCTCGGGCCGCGCCGCCTCGGTGCCGTCCCGGCCGCCCTGCGGCGGCCGGCGCAGGGAGCGCTCGCTGCCGGTGTTCTGCCGGGCCCGGTCCACCACCCGCGGGTCGTCCACCGGCAGCAGGCACTCCGACCAGGCGGTCAGCCACTGCTCCAACTGGTCGCGCACGGCCGTGGCCTCGGCGCCGGCGAGGGTGACCACGGCGTACGCCTCCCAGTTGCCGCCCAGCCCGCCCATGGTGAGGTTGCCGGAGCCGACCACGAGCGCGAGACCGGCCGCCGTCTCGAACCAGGCGAGCTTGGGGTGGAAGAGCCCCCGCTCCTGGTGCAGGAAGGCGTGCACCGACAGGTGGGGCAGCGCGCGTTCGAAGGCGGCCAGGGTCGCGACCGCGGCCTCGTCGGTGATGGAGTCCAGGCCGACGACGAGCCGGAAGCGCCCGTTTCGGATGAAGCGCTGGAAGCTCTTGTCCGCCAGCAGCGCTCGGGCCCCCGAGCTGTTCGTCCACGCGAAGAAGGCGCCGCCGCCGGTTGCCTCGCCGGCCAGCGTCACCAGGGTCTCCAGCAGCGTGGCCTCGTGGGCGCCGGCGTCCTGCAGGCGCAGCGCGAAGGCCGGTGTCGCGGAGGGTGGCGTCGCGGGGGCCGGCGCACCGGAGGGTGGCGTCGTGGGGGCCGGCGTCGTCGAGGACGGTCTCATAGAGGACGGCGTAGCGGAGGAAGTCATGTCGTCAGGCGGGTGGGCTCGTCGTGCGGCCGGGGCCGCGTCGCGGGCAGCAGAGCGCGGACCGCGGCCCCGTTCGCGACGAGCACCTCGTGCAACTGGGTCGGGGACCGGTACGCGCGCACCAGGTCCTCCGGGATCTCGCCCACCCGGCTCCCGGCGTGGGCGGCGACCGCCGCCCGCGCGGCCGGGGCGACCCTGGTGGCCCACAGGTCGAGCCGCTCGTCGGCGCCCAGGGCGGCCAGCAGCATCTCGACAACCGCCGCGTCGACGCTGCCGTCG
>DATMJT010000613.1:0-22734 GCA_035553735.1 Pilimelia sp. | reverse complement strand
CGGTGGCGGTCTGCCTCCAGCCGCGGGACCACGTGGTCGGCAGCCCGAGGCTGCGCTCGGTCGGCCGGGTCTGCCCCGGCAACGAGGTGAAGATCGTCGACCGGGACGGCCGGACGTTGCCGCCCGGCGAGATCGGCCAGGTGTGCATCCGCACCCCGGCGCGGATGCTCGGCTACTGGAACCTGCCCGAGGCCACGGCGAAGACCCTGGTCGGCGAGTGGCTGCACATGGGCGACGCCGGCTACCTGGACGCCGACGGATACCTCTACCTCGGCGACCGGATCAACGACACCATCATCGTGGCCGCGCAGAACATCTACCCCGCCGAGGTGGAGAAGGCGCTGGCCGACCACCCGGCGGTGGCCGAGGCCGCCGTGGTCGGGGTGCCCGACGAGCGGTGGGGCGAGGCGGTGCACGCCGTCGTCGTACGCCGGCCGGGCCGCTCCGTGACCCCGCGGGAGCTGATGCTCTTCCTCAAGGGTCGGATCGCCGACTTCAAGATCCCGAGCGGATACACCTTCACCGACCAGCTGCCGCGCAACCCCTCCGGCAAGATCCTGCGCCGCGAGGTCCGCGAGGCGCTGGCCGCGCAGCGCGCCCCGGCCGCGGTGTGAGCGCGGCCGACCCGACCCCGTCCCGGGCCCGCGCCGCGCGGGCGCCCCGCAGAGAAACGGACCGCAGATGACCGAGCCCGCCGCCCGGCCCCGCGTCGGCATCCTCCTGCCCACCCGAGAGATGGCCATGACCGGCAGCTACGCGATGGCGCCGCTGCTGGACTTCGCGCAGCAGGTCGACCAGCTCGGCTTCGACTCGCTGTGGACCGGCGACTCGCTGCTGGCCCGGCCCCGGCTGGACCCGCTGGTCGTGCTCGCCGCGTCCGCGGCGGTGACCCGCCGGGTCACCCTGGGCACCGCGGCCCTGACCGCGGTGCTGCGCCACCCGCTGATCGGCGCCAACCTGGTAACCAGCCTCGACCACGCCGCACAGGGGCGGCTGGTGCTGGGCATCGGGTCCGGCTTCCCGATCCCGGAGACCGCCGAGGAGTTCGCCGCGGTCGGCGTGCCGTTCGCCGGCCGGGCGGCGCGCACCGACGACACCGTACGGCTGTGGCGGCGCTGCTGGGCTAGTCGGCACGGCGGCGGCACCGCCCACCACGGGCGGTACTGGCGGGCCGAGGGCCTGGACCGGCTGCCGCCGCCGGCCCGGCCGGGCGGGCCGCCGCTGTGGCTGGCCGGCAGCGACACCCCCCGGGTGGTGGCCCGGGTGGCCGCCGACTACGACGGCTGGCTGCCGTTCCTGCCGACCGCCGAGGCGTACGCCGCGGCGTGGCAGCGGATCACCGAGGCGGCCGCGCAGCAGGGCCGCCCGGCCGGGTCCATCACCCCCGGCCTGTACGCCACCGTCACCGTCAACCCGGACCGGGAGCGGGCCCGCGCCGAGCTGGACGACTACGTCCGGGGCTACTACGGCCGACCGCTGGAGCTGATGGCCTCGTTCCAGGCGTACGGCTACGGCACCGCCGCGCAGTGCGCGGACTGGCTGGCCGGCTACGTGCGCGCGGGCGCCCGGCACCTGGTGCTGCGGATCGGCTCGCTGGACCCGGCCCCGCAGCTCAAGGAGATCGCCGAGGTGCTGCTGCCCGCGCTGGCGGACCTGGCCGCCGCCCCCGCCTGATCCCGGCTGCGCCGGGCCACCCGAAACCGCCGCCCCACCCGAAGGAGGTCCGATGGCCGCGCCGAGTGCGCCCGTGGCCAGCCGCTGGTTCGCCCCCGAGGAGGTCGATCCGCAGGCCACACTGCGGCTGTTCCTGTTCCCGCACGCCGGCAGCGGGGTGACCATCTACAAGGAGTGGGACGCCCTGCTGCCACCGTCGGTCGCGCACCAGTGCGTGCAGCTGCCCGGGCGCCAGCACCGGCTGGCCGAGCCCGCGTACACCGACATGGCGGCGCTGCTGGACGCGCTGTACGAGGTCATCCTCGCCGAGCTGGACGACCGGCCGTACGCCTTCTTCGGACACTGCATGGGCGCCCAGCTCGCCTACCGGCTGACCGCGATGATCGAGCACGGCGGCGGGCCGGGCCCGGTGCTCGTCGGTGCGTCGGGCTGGGCGCCCGAGGGCTTCCTGACCCCGACGATGGAGCACAGCCGGCTGCCCGAGGCCGACCTGAAGCAGTGGATCGTCGACCTCGGCTCGCTGCCGGCCGAGGTGTACGAGAACCCGGAGCTGCTGGCGATGGTGATCCCGACCCTGCGGGCGGACCTCGCGGTGTGCGCCACCGCGGTCGACGACGGGGCGCGGATCTCCTGCCCGGTGGTGTCCTACAGCGGCCGGGCGGACCCGCTGATGGTCTCCGACGCGATGCCGTCCTGGGCCGACCGGACGACCCGCTACCTGGGCAACAGCGAGTTCCCCGGCGGCCACTTCTACATCGACGAGCACGCCCAGGCGGTGACCGCGGACCTGACCCGCCACCTGCGGCGGCTGGTCGCGCCCGGCGCCCGATGAGCGCACCGGACGCCCGGCCCCGCGCCGCCGCCGGTGCCTCCCCTGATGCCGGGCGGGCGCCGGCCGAGCCTCGCCCGGCGCCCGCACCCCGGCCGAGCCCCCCGCCCGCGGCCCGGCTGGACCCGGACGCGATCCCGGCGCTGACCCCGTTCGCCGGCACGGTGGGCATCCGGTTCCTGTCGGCCGACCCGGCGGAGGTCACCGCCCGGATGCCGTGGGCGCCCGAGCGCTGCACCGTGGACGGGGTGCTGCACGGCGGGGCGCTGAGCACACTGTGCGACGCGGTCGCCGGGGTGTGCGCGTACCTGAACCTCCCGCCGGGCGCCCGCACCGCCACCGCGGAGCTGAAGGTGCACTTCCTGCGCCCGGTCCTGGCCGGCGCGGTCACCGCCGCGGCGCGGCCGCTGCACGTGGGTCCCACGGTGATCGTGCTCCAGGCCGAGGCGCTGGACGACGCCGGCCACCGGGTCGCCTTCGCCACCCAGACCCAGGTCGTCCTGCGCTGAGCCGCGACCGGGCCGGTCGACGGCGACGCGCCTATGCGACGCCATTGGTACGTCACCCCGGCGGCGGGATCAGGAGGATCCGGGGTTGGTGCGGCTACCCGAGCGAGAACATCGCCTCGGCGACCTCGCCGGCTGCCGCATCGGGAATCGCCGTGGCGGCCTCCTCGAGGACGAGCAGCCGCGCCCCGGGTATCTCGCGCGCGATCGCCTCGCCGTTACCGACGGGGAAGAACGTGTCGCGGCGGCCGTGGACGACGAGCGTGGGGACCGCGATCTCGGGCAGGCGTTCGCGCCAGCGGGGTTTGCAGTTGAGCTTGGCGAAGACCATGCCAAGCTGGTTGGCCATCTGGATCGCGGGTGCGGTGCCGGGTGTGCGGTCCCAGACGCGCCCGGCGATCGCGCGTGCGGCGACGGGGTCGTCGCCTCGGATCTCAGCGCGGGCAGCGGCGAACTCCGCCACCGCCTCGCGGTCGGTCCAGTCGGGCATCGGAAGCGTGAACAGACGCTTCATCGTCGCCTTGTCGTGGTCGGGGAGGTCGGCGTCGGGCTTGCCGGGCGCGACCGCGCGGGTTCCGGCCAAGGTGAGCGCCGAGAACGCGCGGGGATGGTCGAGCGCAGCGACCTGGGCGACCATCCCGCCGACTCCGATCCCCGCCAGGTGCGCAGGCCCGCCGCCGAGCGCATCGACAAGAGCCGCCGCGTCGGCCGCGAGGTCGCGCAGCGTGTAGGCGGGCGCCCCCGGGTCCGCCGTCGTCGACTCGCCGCTGTCGCGCAGGTCGTAGCGCACCACGCGGCGCCCGCCGGCGGCGAGGCGCTCGCAGAGTGCGTCGGGCCAGGAGAGCATCGTCGTACCGCCCGCGAGCAGGACGAGTGGGGCGTCGTCGTCACCGAACGACTCGATGCCCAGGGCGACGTCATTGGCGTTGACGGTGGTCATCGGTCAACTCCTTCCCGCACCGGCTCAGCGTAGGCCGCGGCGGGCTGGATGCCGTCGAGGACCCGCTGCGCGGTCGCCCCGACCTGGGCGGCGTGCTCCAGCTCGGCCAGGACGGCGCCCAGTAGGTGCTCGTAGTCGCCCGCGGTCGGGTCGAGCGGCGCCACCAGGGGCGCCGCCCTCGGGTATGGCTCAGCGGGCCAGGCGAGGCGGACGTACGGGCCTCCCGCCGCCGACGCGGGTGAACCCGGCGAGCTGCAACGCGGCGGTGAGCGGCTCGGGTGGTCCGGGTCAGGCGTGCTGCCCGGCCGGACGCGTCGGGCCGGTCGTGCCGCGGCGCACGGGCTCGCTGACCTCGTGCAGGTAGCGGGCCACCTGCCGGTACGAGGCCACCATCCCCACCTCCAGGTACGGCAGGCCGCGCCGGGCGCAGTACTCCTTGACGATCGGCGCGGCCCGGTGCAGGTTGCCCCGCGGCATGGTCGGGAACAGGTGGTGCTCGATCTGGTAGTTCAGGCCGCCGTAGACGAAGCTGATCCAGCGGGCGGGGCGGATGTTGCGCGAGGTGAGCACCTGCCGCTCCAGCCAGTCCAGCGACTCCTCGTCGGAGCGCACCGGCATGCCCTTGTGGTTGGGCGCGAACAGCAGGCCGAGGTAGACGCCGAAGAGCGCCTGGTGCACCAGCAGGAACACGACCGCCTTGCCGGGCGACAGCACGGTGAACAGGCAGCCCAGGACGACACCGGCGTGGACCAGCAGCAGGACGGCCTCGGTCCACCGGTGCTTCAGGTTGCCGGCCAGCACGGCCCTGACCGCGGTGCGGTGCAGTTTCAGCCCCTCCAGCACCAGCAGCACGAAGAACAGCACGCCCTGGTGGCGCACCACCAGCCGCTGCCGGCCCCGGCGGCTGGGGTACTGGCTGATGTCGAAGATGACCGTACGCCGGGCGATGTCCGGATCCAGCTCCAGGTGGTTGGGGAAGCTGTGGTGCCGGTTGTGGTGGTTGACCCACCAGCCGTAGCTGACCCCGTTGATCAGGTTGGCGTGCAGGTACCCCATCAGGGTCGTCGCCGCCTTGCTGTCGAACATCGCCTTGTGCCCGGCGTCGTGCCACATGAAGCCGCTCTGGGTGCGCCAGAACGCCAGGTACGCCGCGACCGCCAGCGTCCACCACGAGTCGCCGACGAGGAAGAAGGCCGCGACGCCCGCGCCGAGGAACAGCGCGTTGACCACCAGTCGCACGATGTAGCGCCCGGCCCTCAGGTCGAGCAGTCCGGCGCTGCGGACCATCTGGTTGAGTTCCTGGAAGCCGGCTGACGGCTCCGCCACCTGCATGGGACTGCCTCCTTTGTAGACGGGCGCACGGCGGTCAGGCCGCGCCGATCACCAGGGCGGCGTTCTGGCCGCCGAATCCCAGCGAGTTGCTCAGGGCCAGGTCGACCCGCAGCGGGGTCGGCTTGGCCGCCACCTCCACCGGTACCTCGGGGTCGAGCCGGGTCAGGTTGGCCGTCGGCGGCACCAGCCCGTGCTCGACGGTGAGCACGGTGAGCACCGCCTCGACGGCGCCGGCGGCGCCCAGGCAGTGCCCGGTTACGCCCTTGGTGGAGGTGACCAGCGGCCGTTCCCCCAGCACCCGGCGCAGCACCCGGGCCTCGGTGACGTCGTTGAGCGGCGTCGAGGTGCCGTGCGCGTTGACGTGGTCGATGTCGCCCGGGCCCGCGCCCGCGTCGGCCAGCGCGGCGCGCACGGCCAGCTCGAAGCCGCGCCCGGCCGGGTCCGGTGCGGTGACGTGGTGGGCGTCCGCGGAGGCGCCGAAGCCGCGTACCAGGGCCCGGGCCCGCGCGCCCCGGGCCCGGGCGTCGACGGGCCGCTCCAGCACCAGGATCCCGGCACCCTCCCCGCCGACGAACCCGTCCCGGTCGACGTCGAACGGCCGGGACGCCGCCGCGGGGTCGTCCAGCCGCCGCGACAGGGCACCCATCTGGGCGAACCCGGCCATCACCAGCGGGGTGAGCATCGCCTCGCTGCCACCGGTGAGCACGACGTCGCAGCGGTCCAGGGCCAGCAGGTCCCGGGCCACCCCGATCGCGGTCGCCCCGGAGGCGCAGGCGGTGGCCACCACGAGGTTCGGGCCGCGCGCGCCGAACTCCATCCCGACGATCCCGGCCACCATGTTGGACAGCTGCATCGGCAGCAGCTGCGGGGACACCTGGCCGGGGCCCTCCTCGAGCAGCAGCCGGTGCTGGCGCTCCACCGTGGCCGGACCGCCGGTGGTGCAGCCGAGCACCACCCCGACCCGGGCGCCGTCCCAGCCGGTCGGGTCCAGGCCGGCGTCGGTGACGGCCTCCCGGGCGGCCACCAGGGCGAGCTGCACGAAGCGGTCCAGCCGGCGGGCCCGCCGGGCGCCCAGCAGGGCGGCGGGGTCGAACCCGGGGACCCGGCAGGAGATGTCGACGGGGTTGCCGGCCAGCTCGGGATCCCGGGCGGCGGCCGGCTCCCCCGCGCACACCGTCGCCCAGCCGGCCGGGACGCCGATCCCGGCCGGGCACACCAGCCCCAGCCCGGTGACCGCTACCGCTGCGCCGGCCATCAGACCGTCGCGCTCCGGCTGGAGATCAGCTCCACGATCCGGTCGAGCTGCTGCGCCTCGGCCAGCTCGTCGTCGGAGATCCGCGCGCCCAGCTCCTTCTCGACCACCATGGCCAGCTCCACCACGTCCAGCGAGTCCAGCTCCAGGCCCTTGAGTGTCGAGTCAGGGGTGATCTCGGCGGCGTCGATCTGGAACTTCGTCGCCATGATCTGCTTCAGCTGTTCGAACATCGGGTGCGTCTCCTCCTCGGAAGTGGGACCGGCCTGCGGGCAGGCCGGCGGTCTCGGCGGGCAGCGGTCAGGGCGCCGCCGCCAGCGGCGGCGGTGCGGGCGCGGCCGGCAACCGCGACGCGGCGGTCACCGGAGCGGCCACGCCGGGCAACATCGACGCGGCGGTCACCGGCCCGGCCACCGCGGGCAGCAGCGACGCGGCGGTCACCGGCCCGGCCGGCGACAGCGGCGCGGTCACGTCCGCCAACGGCGGCTCGGGCACGGCCTCGGGCGCGAGCGCGGCCACCTCGGGCCAGACCAGCGTCGCGGCGCCCCAGGTCAGGCCGCTGCCGAACGCCACGATCAGCACCCGGTGACCCGGCCGCAGGCGGCCGTCGGCGGCGGCCTCGGTGAGCAGCAGCGGAATGGACGCCGCCGCGGTGTTGCCGACGTGCGCGATGTTCGACAGGTGCCGGTCGGCGGGCACGCCGAGCCGCTGCGCCACCCCGGCCGCGATCTTCGCGTTCGCCTGGTGCGGCACGAGGCGGTCCACGTCGGTGACCCGCCAGCCGGCCCGGTCCAGGGCCCGCCGGCCGGACTGCGCCATCCGCTCCACCGCGTGCCGGTAGAGCTCGCGGCCGTGCATCCGGAAGAAGTGGTCCTCCGGGCGGGCCGATCCGCCGGCCGAGCGCTGCCGCGACCCGCCGGCCGGGATCATCGCCAGGTGGCTCAGCCCGCCGTCGCTGCCGAGGTCGCAGGGGCCTACCGCGCCGGGTTCGTCGGCGGCGCCGGCGCGCAGCAGCACCGCCCCGGCGCCGTCCCCGAAGATGATCGCGGTGCCGCGGTCCGTGGGGTCCACGATGGTGGAGTACGCCTCGGCGCCGATCAGCAGCACCCGGCGGGCGGTGCCGGCGGCGATCAGCCCGGCCGCGGTGGCCAGCCCGTAGACGAAGCCCGTGCACACCGCCGCGACGTCGTACGCCGCCGCCCCGGCCAGCCCGAGCCGGCTGGCCACCTCCGGGGCGGTGCCGGGCACCGGCCGGTCCGGGGTGGCGGTGGCCAGCACCACCGCGTCGGGCGGCGCGCCCCCGGCCGACTCCAGCGCCCGGGCGCCGGCGTGCGCGGCCAGGTCGGCGGTGGACATGCCGGGGCTGACCCAGCGCCGCGAGCGGATGCCGGTGCGGCTGCTGATCCACTCGTCCGAGGTGTCCAGGAAGGAGGCGAGGTGCTCGTTGTCGACCACCCGGGGGGCCAGCGCGCCGCCGACCCCGGCGACGACCGCGTGCGCGCCGGCCCCGCCGGCCCCCGCGCTCACGCCGGCTCCGCGGGACCGGCCAGGATGGCCAGCCCGTCCTCCAGGCCCATGTAGCGCATCCGGGCCTCGGCCATCTCCTCGGTCCACCGCTCCGCCGCGGCGTAGCGCTCCTGCGGCGTGGTGTCCAGCAGCCGACGGCCGGGCCAGATCTCGTAGTCGCCGATCCGGGCGGCCTGCTGCGCCATGCCCTCCTGGAACAGCTCCTCGCGGTGCAGGACGTACTTGGCGTCGGGCAGCTCGTCCCACAGCCGGCGCCCCTCGCGCAGGATGTCCAGCAGGCGCGGCCGGTACTCCGGGCACCGGGCCAGGTGCTCCCGGATGATGGAGCTGCCCACCGTCAGGTGCCGGATCTCGTCGATGGAGGCGCCCCGGGCGATCTCGCTGGCGGCGGGGTCCAGCGGCGTCCACTTGCGCTCGCTCAGCTCGGCGGCCGGCGCCAGCACGCCCTCGATGATGATCGTGAAGATGGCCACCCCGCCGACGAAGTCGCGCTCGTCGCGCACCACCCGGGTGGCGAACGCCTCGATCGGGTCGAGCACCTCGCGCACGTACTCGGCGGCCATCTCCTCCACGGCGCGCACCAGCCCGTCGGCCGGCATGCCCAGCTCCACCAGGTGGTGGCGGAAGACCTTGGCGTGCCGGGCCTCGTCGATCAGCTGGGTGGCGTAGAACTCCAGCTCGGCCACGCCGGGGGCGTGGGCCACGTAGTACGCCAGCAGCCGGGTGGCCTTCTCCTCGGCGATGGACCGGTAGCCCAGCTCCAGCACCAGCGCCTCGCGCAGCGGCCCGGGGCGGCGCATGAAGTCGGGGGTGGCCGCGTCCGGCGCGTGCCCGGTCGCCGCGCGCCCGCGCAGCGTGCCCTGGGCTACCGCCTCCAGCCAGTAGGCCAGGTCGCACTGCGCCGCGGTGAGGGTCAGCTCCTTGGCCCCGTCGAGCAGCCCGGGCGCGGCGTCCCAGTCGGCCTCGGCAGGGATCGCGTGGGTCATGGCTGTCCGTCCTCTCGGGAGATCATCGACCGGTGGGGGTCCCCGCCGTCGCCGGCGCCGCGCGCGGGGCGGGCACCGCCGCGGCCACGGGCGCCGCGCGGCGCGCCGCGGCCACCGCGGGGTGCGGCTGCCGCCGGGGCAGGGTGAGCAGGTCGGCGTCGTGCAGCCGGCCGGCGTAGCTGAGCAGCGGGGTGCCGCCCGCGACCACCGCGCCGTCGGCCACCTCGGCGACCAGGATGTGGTGGTCGCCGGCGGGCACGCAGTCGCTGAGCCGGCAGCTCAGCCGGGCCAGCGAGCCGGCCAGCACCGGCGCGCCGCTGGCCGCGTCGGGCGCCCACCGCACGCAGGCGAACTGCGCCGGACCCAGCGGGCGGTCCGGGTCGGCGAACCACCCGGCCACCACCGCCTGCCGGCTGCTGAGCACGTTGACCGCGAACCTGCCGGCCGCGCGGGCCAGCTCGGTGTTCACCGAGCTGGTCCGCAGGCACGCGGCGATCAGGAGCGGGTCGCGGGACACCGCGGTGACCGCGCTGACGGTGGCGCCGTGCAGGGTGCCGTCGTGGGCGACGGTCAGCACCGCGACCCCGCTGGCGTACTGCCGGACCGCGCGGCGCAGCGCCTCGCCGACGTCCGCCGCCGGCCCGCTCACCGCGGCACCCGGGCGGGCGAGGGGCCCCGCCGGGCGCCCGCGCGGGCACCGGCGCGCCGCCGGTGCGCGGACGCGGCGGCCGCAACGCCCGCGCTCACCGCGCGGCCGCCGCGGCGACCGGCGCCGGGTCCGCCGCCGCACCGCGCCGCGGCGGGTAGCCCAGCGCGACCAGCAGCCGGTCGTACGCCGGGTGCGGGTGCGGCTCGAAGGGCAGGTGGAACGGCTTGAGGAAGTTGCCGAACAGGCCCCGGTCGGCGAACAGGTGGAACGGGATGACCAGCAGCGCCCACTCCGGCCCGACGAACAGCAGCCACAGCCCCACCACGGCGGCCTGGGTGATCAGGCTGTGCATGGTGTTGTAGAGCACGTAGTAGAACTTCGGGATCTTCCCGTCCCGGCTGCGCCGGAAGGCGATCGCCCCGGGCAGGTAGCCGATCAGGTCGATGTAGAGGAACAGCGCGATCGCCGGCAGCCAGCGGATGTCGCTCCAGTGCCAGATCAGCAGCGCGGCGGAGACCGCGAAGCCGACCAGGTACTCACCGCGGTGCAGGTTGAAGGTGGTCCGGGTCTCGAAGGGATTTGCCGCGTCCATGGCGCACCTGCCTACCGTTGCGGGGATTCGGGTGCCCGGCCGGCGCCGGGCGGGGACGGCACCGGTGCGCCCGCGCGGGCGCCGCCCGGCGCCGGCGGGACCGGTGCGGCCGCGGCGTCCAGCCGGGCCTGCGGGAACATGCCGACCACGACCCAGGCGACCGTCTCCCGGATCACCCGCTCGGCGATCGGGTCGAGGATGCCGGCGAGGCTGTCGATGCCGAAGTCGAAGTCGGCCTCGAAGTGCAGCGCCGTGTCCGCGCCGTCGGCACGCAGCTGCCAGTGCCCGGCGAAGGTGTCGAAGTCGCCGGTGGTCTGCGCGAACTCGATGCGCAGCTGGTCGCGCCGGAATTGTTCGGTCTCGGTCCACCGCAGCAGGCCGCTGCGGAAGTGCAGCTCCCAGCGCGACCGGCCGGTCGGCTCGGGCAGCGTGGCCAGCACCTGCGCGGACTGCACGTGCGGCGCCAGGGCCGGGTAGCGGTCGAACTGGACGACCTGGTCGAAGACCGTCTCGGCCGGCGTCGCCGGCAGCACGGCGTCGAGCGTCACTCGGCGCACGCGGTCACCGCCTTTCGGGCATGCGCACGCCCCGCTCCACCAGGCTGCGGGTCGCGCGGTCGAAGGACTCCAGGAGGAACGCGACCTCGCGGTCGCTGAGGATGGCCGGCGGGGTGAACCGCACGACGGAGCTGCCGATCATGGAGTGGTTGGCCACCACCCCGTGGTTGAACAGCTCGATGAGCAGCTCCCCGGCCGCACCGGCCTCGGCCAGTTCCACGCCGATGAGCAGGCCCTGGCCGCGGACGTCGACCACCAGGTCGCCGCAGTTCGCCCGGGCGATCCGGTCGATCTCGGGCAGCAGCCGGGCGCCCAGCGCGGCGGCCCGGGCGACGAGGTCCTCCTCGCGCACGGCCCGGATGGCGCCCAGCACCGCGGCCATCAGCAGCGGCTGGCCGGAGAACGTGGCGGTGTGCAGGTACGGGTCGCGGTCGAAGGGCGCGAACACCTCCCGGCTGGCGACGGCCGCCGACACCGGCGCGATGCCGCCGCCCAGCGCCTTGCCCGACAGCAGCACGTCCGGGCGCACGCCGGCGGCGTCGGCGCCCCACCAGGTGCCCAGCCGGCCGAGGCCGGTCTGCACCTCGTCGAGGATGAAGAAGGCGTCGTGGCGCCGGCACGCCGCCGCCACCCGCGCCAGGTAGTCCGGCGGCGGGATGCGCACCCCGCCCTCGCCCTGCACCGGTTCGACCACCACGCACGTCACGCCCGGGTGCGCGGCCAGGTCGGCCTCGAGCGCCTCGGCGTCGCCGTACGGCAGGTGGGTCACGTCGGGCAGCAGCGGCCGGAACGGCTTCTGGTAGACCTCCTTGGCGGTCACCGACAGCGCCCCGAAGGTCTTGCCGTGGTAGCCGCCGCGCATCGACACCAGGCGGTGCTTGCCGTGCGCGCGGGCCAGCTTCAGCCCGGTCTCCACCGCCTCGGCGCCGCCGAGCGCGAAGTGCACCCGGTCCATACCGGGCGGGGTGGTGGCGCACAGCGCCTCGGCGGCGCGGGCCACCGTCGGCTCCAGCAGGATCCGGGTGGCGGTCGGGTGCCGGTGCAGCTGGTCCAGCACGGCCTCCATGACCAGCGGGTGCCGGGCGCCCATGATGAACACCCCGTAGCCGCCGCAGTTGAGCAGCTCCTCGCCGTCGCGCAGCCACACCCAGGCGCCCTCGGAGGCCACCTCCAGGTGCGAGCCGAACAGCTCGGCCACCGTGGCGCGGCCCTTGCTCAGGTGGGCCCGGTACAGCCGCAGGATCTCCGCCTCGGTGTCCGCACCGCGGACGGCGGTGTCCGCGCCCCGGACCGCGTCGATCGTGGTCATCGCGTACGCTCCCTCCTCGCCACGCGGGTCAGGACAGCCGCAGCGGCTCGCCGCCGAAGTAGTCCACAAGGGACTGAGCGGCGGCGGTGCGTGACGGCGGGTGGAAGGCCAGCGCCCGCACGGCGGAGGCCAGGTACGCCACGTCGGGCGCCGACACGAAGGCCATGCCGCCGAGCAGCTCCGCGGCGCGCTGGGCGGCGGCGGTCAGCGCCTCCTGCGCGGCGTACCGGGCGACCAGCACCTGGGCGGCGCGGGCCACGCCCTCCAGCAGGCCGACGGCGGTCTCCAGGCGCAGCCCGACCTCCAGCCGGTCGGTCACGCTGCCCCGCCCGGCGGCCAGGGCCCGCTCCACCAGGGCACTGGCCGCTCCGGTGTAGACAGAGGAGATGAGCAGCTCGAACCACAGGAAGCCGGCGGTCTGCAGGTCGTCGAGCCGGTCCGGGTCCTCCGGCACGGTGCGCACCACCAGCTCCTCGGGCACGAACACGTCGGTGAGCCGCACCTCGTCGCTCTCCGCGGCCGCCAGCACCGGCGAGCCCCAGAAGGGGTGCACGGTGATGCCGGGCGAGTCCGCCGGCACCAGCAGCACGGCCAGGGCCGGCTGCCCGTCCACCGGCAGCGCGACGCTGGCCGTGAGCAGGTCCATGGAGCGCGACAGGCTGCACGGCTTCTTGCCGCCGTTGATCAGATAGCCGCCGTCGGTCGGTGCGGCGGTGACGCTGGGCAGCAGGATGTTCTGGTCGGAGCGGCCCTCGGCCCAGCCCGAGGCGGCCAGCAGCCGCTCCGGCGCGATGCGCGACAGCAGCCGCACCTGCGCGGGGGTGAGCCGGCCGGCGGTCTCGGTCAGGGCGAAGAGCATCGCCATGGTGAAGTGGTGCATCACCGCGGCGGCGCCCAGCGACGGCGAGGCGGCCGACAGCGCCCGGACCACCCGGGCGGCGTCCAGCGGACCCGCACCGTGCCCGCCGTAGGCCGGCGGCACCAGCAGCGCGGGCCCGCCGGCCGCGCGGAACATCCCGACGACCGGGCTGCCGGGCGCCTCGCGCTCGGCCAGCGGCGGCTCGGCGAGGCTCTTGACCAGCCCCGGGTGGAACTGCTCACAGGTCTCGCGCGCGGTGTCCAGGGAGCGCATGGGTCCTCCTGACGGTGGTGGGTTCAGACGCCGAACACGGCGGCGCGGGGCTGCGTGCCGGTGGAGATACTGACCCCCTGCAGGTGGGAGGTCTTGAGGATCGGGTAGTTGGCCTCGCCGTGGGCGCCGCTGGTGAGGCCGGTGCCGCCGTGCGTGGGCAGGTAGGGCAGGAAGCCGATGTGCGAGTCGTTGACCTTCAGCAGGCCGCCGTTGCGCACCTGCGCGACGAACCGGTCGACCACCTCGGGCGCGCGGGCCCACAGGGAGTTGCGCAGGCCGTACTCGTTGGCGTTGACGAAGTCCAGCACCCGGTCGAGCAGCTCGTCGTCGTCACCGGGCTCGGGGACGACGACCGGCAGCAGCGGGAAGAACGTCTCGTGCCGCACCACGGCGTGCTCACGGGCACCGGCCAGGCCGTCCACCCGCAGCACGGTGGGCTCCAGGAAGACGCCGGTGTCGGAGGGGGTGCCGTCCACCTCCAGCCGCCGCCCGCCGCAGACCAGCGTGGCGCCGTGCGCGGTGGCCTCGTCCAGCAGGTGGAAGAAGCGCTCGCTGCGCCGCACCGGCGAGAGCAGCACGTCGTCGTCCCCGGGCAGGCCGGGCCGGATCCGGGCGGCCAGCTCCCGGACCCGGGTCAGCAGCTCGTCGGCGATGTCGGGGTGCGCGACGACGTAGTTGGGCACCATGCAGATCTGGCCGGAGCCGAAGAACGACTCGGTGACGGCCTCCGCCGCCAACGCCAGGTCGGCGTCGCGCCACACCACCAGGCCGTCGTTGCCGGCCAGCTCCAGGATCGGCTTCTTGCCCCGCGCCACGCACTCGGCCTCGAAGCGCAGCCCCTCCGCGCTGCCGCCGAAGTAGAAGATGTCGTCCACCAGCGGGTGCGCCAGCCAGCGGTCGAGGGTCTGCTGCGGCTTGCCGCAGATCGCGTTGACCGTGCCGGGTGGGGCGTCCAGCTCGCGCAGCACCGGCGCCAGGATGTCCCGGACCAGGTACATGGTGCTCAGCCCGACGCTGCGCGGGGCGCGGACCACGACCGCGTTGCCGGCCATCACGCTGAGCATGGCCAGGGCGGCGCTGGGCGCGGGGGCGTTCTGGGGCGGGTTCACGCACACCACGCCGTCGGGCTGGCGGCGCACGATCAGCCGCCGGTCGCCGTGCCGGAACTCGGTGTGCATCAGCCGCGCGTACCAGGCGCAGTTCTCCTCGCCGAAGACCTGGAGCAGGCAGGTGAACTCCCACTGGGCGAGCCGCCGGGGGTGGCCCTCGGCGACCAGCAGGTCCAGGAACGCCTCGCGCTGGGCCAGCAGCCGGTCCCGGAACATGGGGCCCAGGCGCAGCCGCTGGTCCAGCGGCCGGGCCGCCCAGGCGGGCGCCGCGGTGGCGGCGGCCTCGACGGCGGCGTCGATGTCCGCCGGGCCGGCGACCGCGCACCGGCCCACCACGTACGGATGTGCCGCGGCGTCGGAGTGCGGGTCCTGCTCCAGCGTGCGCTTGAGGCTGACCGCGGTGAACACGTCCTCCAACAGGGAGCGCGCGGTCAGCGTGTAGACCCAGCCGACGCCGTCGACGTCCTTGTCCGCGATGTAGGACCGGTACGTGGGCACCGCGTCGCCGCCGGGACCGGGTGCCGCGTCTCCGCGCCCGCCGCCGTCGCTCACGCCGGGTCCGCCACGATCTCGATGAGGGTCGCGGCCACGGTGAAGCCCACGCCCACGCCGAACAGCAGCACCAGGTCGCCGCGGCGCACCGCGCGGGTGGCCAGCAGGTGGTCCAGGCCGGCGATCTGGTCGCCCGCGCCGAGGTGGCCGACCGTCCGCCCGAACCCCCACAGGCTCTGCTGCTCGGTGAAGCCCAGCGCGTCGTAGTTCTCGCTCCGGCCGGCACCCCGGTGGATGAACGGCAGCACCGCCCGCGACACCTCGCCCAGCTTCACCCCGGCGTCGTCCAGCACCCGGTCGCGGACCGCGAGCATGATGGCCTCCAGCCGCTCCCAGGACCGCGCGGCGTCGGCGCGCTGGGCGTGCTCGGCCGCGCGGCGCAGCACCTGCACCGGCAGTTCCCGGCCGGGCGCGTCGGCGAACGGGGTGCTGCCGCGGCCCCACGGCTCCAGGGAGTTGTCGGCGAGCGACGCCGTGGCCCGGATCCGGGCGAAGCCGCCCCGGGTGCTGAGCACGACCGCGGTGCCGGCGTCGCCGAAGATGGTGTAGAACTGCGAGCCCCACCGGTTGATTCCCGGCGGGGCGAACACGTCGCCGGTGGTGACCAGCGCCGTGTGGGCGAAGCCCGCGCTCAGGTAGGCGGTCGCCAGGTGCAGGGCGCCCAGCCCGCCGTTGGACCGCTGCGCGACGTCGAAGGCCACCGGCTCGGGCCCGACGGCCGCGTGGGCCACGTAACTGGCGGACGCCCACATGTCCAGACCCTGGAACCACAGGCTGGCGTGCAGCACCAGGCCGTAGTCGTCGCCGGCGATGCCGGCCCGGGCGACCGCGGTGCGCGCGGCGCGCACGGCCAGGTCGGGGGCGGCCATCCCGTCGGCGACCGCCACGCTCTCGTACCCGAGGCCGCGGTGGCCCTCCCCGACCAGCCCGGCGTCGACCGCCGCCTGCACCGACGACAGCTCCGGCAGCCACACCCCGGTCCCGGCCAGGTAGATATCGGTTTCGCAGCGCATCGAGTTCCCCCTTTTCCGACCGGCCCGGCGCCGGCTGCGCGCATCGGCCCGGGCGGACGATCGTCGCTGGTGTTGGGCCGATGCTGGGGTGGCCGCCTGATGAGGCGCTGACGCCCGGCTGATGGCCTTCCCGCGCCGGACGGTCGATTACCAGGTACGTAATCGACAGCGGGCCGGGCGCGGTGACAGATTCGACTGGCGGTCGCACCGCCACGGACCTATGACTGCCAGGAGAGGCACCATGAGCGATGTCACGGAGCTGCTGGAGCGCTATCTCGCCGCGTGGAACGAGCCGGATCCGCAGCGGCGACGGAGCGCCGTGGAGTCACTGTGGACGGTGGACGGCGGCTACACGGATCCGCTGGTGGACGTGGCGGGCCACGACGCCATCGCGGCGGTGATCGAGGGGGCGCGGCAGCAGTTCCCGGGCTGGACGTTCCGGGCCGGCGGGCTCGTCGACGCCCACCACCACATCGTGCGGTTCACCTGGGAGCTGGTGCCGCCGGGCGGCGGTGAGCCGCCGGTGGCCGGCTTCGACGTCGCCGTGCTGACGGAGGACGGCCGGATCCGGGCGGTCTACGGGTTCCTGGACAGGGTGCCCGCGGCCGGGGACGTGCCCGCGGCCGACGGCGTCGCGGCCCCGGTGCCGGCGGCCTGACCCCGGTGCCGGCAGCCCCGGCGACGCCTCGCCCGACCCGAGCTCCCGGCGCCCCCGACCCGAGCTCCCGGCGCCACCGCCCCGGGCGGCGGCGCCGGGCGCCGGGGCGCCGGTCCCCGCGGTCTCCGGCCGAAAGACACCGGGTCCGGCCGCCGGCGCCCGTGCGGCGACATCCACCGCACGGGCGCCGGCGGCCCGGCCGCGGGGCGATCGGCCGCGGCGACCGGGCTGGTCAGCGGCGCAGCGCCAGGTGGTTGGCCGTCACGTTCAGCACCGGGTGATGCGCCAGAATGGCCTGCTGGAACTTCTGGAGAGTGGGCGAGGGTGCGATGCCCAGTTCGTCGTTCAGGCGCGAGGACATCCGCCGGTAGACGGCGAGCGCATCGGCCTGGCGTCCGGCCCGGTACAGCGCCACCATCAGCTGTTCGCAGAGCCGCTCGTTGAACGAACCCATCTCCACCAGCTCACTCAACTCCGGGATTATCTCGGCGTGCCGGCCCGCCTGGAGCTCGGCGTCGAACACCATCTCCTGCGCGGCCGACCGGCATTCCTCGTAGCGCGCCGCGGCGGCCTGGCAGATGGGGCCGCCCGGCACACCGCCGAAGGCCGGGCCGCGCCAGAGCGCGAGCGCCCGACGGAGTCGGCGGACCCGCTCGGACGACTCCATGTCCGGCTGGGCGCGCACCTCCATGAGGGCGCGCATGAACATGGCCGCGTCGACCTCGTCCTCCTCCACGAGCAGGCGGTAGCCCGTGGGCCAGCTCACCAGCCGCGGGGCGGACCGCCCCGGCTCCAGCTCCTCCAGCTTGCGGCGCAGCCGGCTGACGTGGGCCTGAAGGGCGTTCTCCGCCTGTCGCGGCGGGCGCTCGCCCCACAGCTCGTCGATCAGCGCCTCGGTGGACACGAGTTTGCCCTCTCCGGCAAGAAGGGCAATCAGCAGGGCCCGCTGGAACGCTCCCCGGGCCTCGGCGTACACGGCGCCCGAGCGCACTTCGATCGGGCCTAGTATGCAGAACATCAACGTCTACCCCCGGCACGGCAGAAGAGATATATCAGCCTTTCAGGAATGCTTCCCCCGTGGCGACAAATAACCCCGGTGTCATTGAACTGTCATCGAACGAATCGCCGGGCGGACAGGTCCGCCCGGACGAGCAAATCCGTCGTATTGTGCCCGTCAGAAAACTGTTTTGAGAGTAGGTTACCCGTCACACGAAGTCAATGTGACCGATCGGTAGCCGACCCGAACGCCATTAATCGGTACGTTGTCCGACACCTGTATGTTGGTTGACAAACGCATTCGTGAATGATCAATGAATGGCCCGGTAGAGGAGGGTCAGGTCGGCCCGGCAGGCCGGGTCGGCGCACCCGTCGACCTCCACGGTGGCCGCGAACTCCGCCTCCCAGAAGGCCCGCGGGCGGGGGCGCAGGCCCGCCAGCCGCAGCGCCAGGCGGACCCGGCCGCCCACCGGCACCGGCGCCCCGAAACGGACCCGGCCGAGCCCCTTGTTGACGACCCAGTCCACGCCGCCCACCTCGACGATCTCCGAGATCAGCGCGGGGAGCATGGACAGGGTCAGGAAGCCGTGGGCCACCGGGGCGCCGAACGGGCCGGCGGCGGCGCGGTCGGCGTCCAGGTGGATCCACTGGGCGTCGCCGGTGGCCCGGGCGAACCGCGCCACGGCCGTCGGCGTGACCTCCCGCCACGGCCCCACCCCGAGCGACCGCCCGGCGACGGCGCCGAGCTCGCGGGGGTGCCCGAAGCGGTGCACGCCTACCCCCGACCGGCCTGGGCGAGCAGCTGGTCCAGCTCGCGCAGAGCCCGGTCGGCGTCCTCACGCACCCGCGGGTCGTCCGGCGCCGCGCACACGGCGCCGAACTGCTCCAGCACCCGCATCTGCGCGGCCTGCAGCGCCGCGCCCTGGTCGTCCTGCGACATGGGTTCCTCCTTGGTTGCGGACTCGCACGGTGGCCGCGTGCGGCTAGAACGCGTTGCAGGCCCGGAACACGTGGGCGAAGCCGGTCAGGGTCGCCGGGCCCCGGAAGGCCACGTACTCCGGGAGGACCACCTGGGGCGCCCATTTCTCCTTGTACGCCAGCTGCGTTCGGGCCGGGTACACCGCCTCGCCGTACTCCCACAGCAGACGCATGAAACAGGCGAACCCGGGGCTGTGCCCCGGCTGCTCCACACCGGAGTCCAGCCCGGTGAACGGGGTGAAGCCGAAGTGCAGCCAGGCGGCCCCCTCGTCCCGGAAGTGCGCCATCGCGGTGCGGTTGATCGCCTCCATCAGCCCGGGCGCCGCGTCGGGGCGGCGGCGGCTCAGGTCGTGCATCCATCCCGGACGGTCGCCGTAGACCGGGGAGTAGGAGATGTAGCCGGCCAGCCGCCCGCCCAGCAGGCCGACGAACAGCCGGCGGTGCCGCTGGGCCGCGCCGCCGTACTGGCCGACCAGGAACTCCAGCTGGCGGGCGTGCTCGCCCTTGCTGCCCAGCCACTGCCGGTCCAGGTCGGCCATGGCCTCGCGCCACTGCGCCAGGTCGGCCTCCTGCACCACCAGCCCGGCCCGGTGCGCCCGCGAGATCTTGTTGCGCAGCCGCATGAAGCGGGTGCCGGCCAGGGAGAACCCGGCCAACTCGACGGCGTACGAGGCGCCCACCTGGTTGACCGTCCAACCCCGCCGCGCGTAGCGCCGCGCGTCCTGTCCCTGGAGCTGGACGGCGACCAGCCGGCGGTCCTCCTCGACGGCGAACGCCTCGAACGCCGCCAGCAGCGGCTCGTACGCCTCCTCGGGGGCGAATGGTCCGCCGAACTGCACCAGGTGGTCGCCCGCGGCGCGGTACGCGACCGCCCCGGGCAGCCCGGGCGCGACGAAGACGCAGTTTCCCTCGTTCATGGCCAGGAAGCTGCTCGGGTTGTTGGAACCGGGGTAGTCCTGAATTGCCCGCAACAGAGTCTCTTGTGGTGCCATGGTTTCGGTCAATGTGGCCCCCAACTAGCGAATTCCGGTCGGCAGAACCGGGCCTTCCGAACGATCCCATCCATCCACCGCGGTGGATGGCGTCAGGTCGGGCTGAGCTGATACCGCCGGCCCAGTCTAGGACACCTCGCGAGGCTGCTGGCAAGTCGCGTTTTTGCAGGTGGGGAAGGCGGCGCCGGCCGTCACAGCGGCGTCAGCGACGCGTCAGTCGGCTGTCAGGAACGCCTCCGATAGTGGTCTCAGCACCGCACCGGCGGAATTGCCGGAACGGGAAACACAATTGGAGACGACACACTGGAGAGGTGCCCGTAGTGGCCCACCGGGGACCGGGTCTTCGCGCCCGGTCGGGCTTCGCGCCCACGCAGGTTCGAATCCTGCCCTCTCCGCTCTCGCTGCCACCACGGCGCCCGGAGCACCGTGGCGACGACTATCGGGGGCGCCGCACATGAGCAGTACGGCACAGCGCAGTATCCGGCGGGCACTCGTCGTGGCGAATCCGGCCGCCGGCACCTACTCCGCCGCGGTGCTGCGGGCCGTTCTCGACCGGTGTCGCGACGCGGCGGTCGCCGCCGAGGTGCTCCACACCACCGGGCGCGGCCACGCCACCGCGCACGTCGAGGCGCGGCTCGCCGGGCCGCGACCCCCGCACCTGGTCGTCGCCGTGGGCGGCGACGGCACGGTGCGGGAGGTGGTCAAGGGGCTGGTGGCCGCGGCACGGGGTGCCCCGGCGCCGGCCGACGCCGGGGCGGCGCTGTTCCCCGTGCCGGCCGGCACCGGCAACTCCACCTACCTGGCCCTGTGGGGGCACCGGCCGTGGGCCGACGCGCTGCACGCGGTGCTGCGCGGCGACGGCGCCCGGCTCCGCCGGCTCGACCTCGCCCGGCTCGACTCCGCGCCGCCGGAACCGGCCCGGCGCGACCCCGGGCAAGCGGAGCCGACCCGAGGCGGGCACCGCGGCGAGCCGGTGGTGCTCGGCGCCTGCTCGGGCATCGTGGCCGAGGCACTGGTCGTCGCCCGCTCGGTGGCCGAGACGGGGCGGGCCCGCTACCTGACCGCGTTCACCCGCGCCGCCCGCGACGGCAAGCCGTACCCGGGCCGGGTCACGGTCGACGGCGCCGTGGTCTACGAGGGGCCGACGATGCTGGCCAACGTCGGCGGCGGGCGGCACCGCGGCGGCAGCTACCTGCTGCTGCCGCGCTCCATTCTGGATGACGGCCAGCTGGACGTGTGCGTGCTGTCCGACAGCGTGGCGGGGGCCGACATCCCGGACCTGATCCGCCACGGCGCGCACCTGGAGCACCCGGGGGTCCACTACGCGCGCGGCCGACGGATCGGCGTCACCCGCCTCGACGGGGCGCCGCTGGCCTTCGAGCACGACGGAGAGCTGGTGACCGGAGCCGGGACCGGGTTCACCCTGGAGGTGCTCGCGGGCGCGCTGCCGGTCTGGGCCCCGGTGGAGCCGCCGCATGGCTGACGTCGCGGGCCACGCTCCGGCGCCGCCCGGCACGCCGCCCGGCACGCTGACCGGGGCGCTGGCCGGCTGGGCCGCCGGGCTCACCCTGGCGGACCTGCCCCCGCCCGTGGTGGAGCTGGCGAAGAGCCAGGTGCTCTCGCAGCTCGCCGCGATCCGGGCCGGTGCGGCGCACCCGCTCGGCGCCCGGCTGGTGCGCGCCTTCGGCCCGCCGCTGCAACCGGACCCGGCCCGCTCGGCGTGCGTGCTCGCGGCCCTGGGGTCGTGGCTCAACCTGGACGACACCGCGTACGCCGGGCACCTGGGCCCCTCTACGGTCGCGGTGCCGCTGGCCTACGCGTACGCCGACGGCCTGCCCGGCAGCCGGCTGGTGGCCGCGGTGGTGGCGGCGAACGAGTGCGCGGCCCGGCTCACCGCGGCGGCCACCCTGGGGCCGCTACGCGGGCAGAGCGCCGCGCACACCCACCTGGCCGGCGCCGTGGCCGGGCGACTGCACTGCGCCGGCGCGCCGGCCGGTCGGTGGGTGGACGCCCTCGGCCTGGCCCTGACCATGCCGCCCTGGCCGCTGCTGCGCGGCCTGCTGGGCAGCGACGGCAAGCTGTTCAGCGCCCTGGCCCCGGTACGCGCGGCCATGGACGCCTGCGACGCGGCCCTGGCCGGGCTCACCGGCGCACCGGACATCGTGGAGCACCCCGACGGCTTCCTGCGCCGCTTCGCCACCGTGGCGCTGCCGGAGGCGCTCACCGCGGGGCTGGGCCGCCGCTGGCACACCCAGACGCTGTCCTTCAAGATCCGACCCGGCGGGCCCGGGGTCGACGCCGCCGTGGACTGCGCGGTGCGGCTGCACGCGGCGCTGCCCGGGCTGCGCGTCGAGGACGTCCGGGACGTGACGGTCGACGCCTCGCTCTACACCCTGCTGGCGCAGGACAAGGTGCGCGACTACCTCGACGGTGCCCGCTCGCCGGTCGGCGCGCTGCTGCTGGCGACCCCGTACGCGGTGGCCACCGCACTGCTCACCGGCGACCTGACCGTGGCCGACTTCCGGCCCCCGGCCCTGGACGACCCCCGTCGGTGGGCGCTGGCCGCGACGGTGCGGCTGCGCCACCGCCCGGAGATGACCCGCGCGCTGCTGGGATCGGTCGCGCCGTTCGGGGAGGCGATCCGGCAGGCGGGCGCCCGCGCGTCCGCGTGGGTGGCGGAGTTCGCCGGGCCGGACCTGGTGCCCGCGGTCCCCCCGGCCCCGGCGGTGCTCCCCGGTACCGCGGACGACTCCTTCGCCGCGGCCACCAAGTGCACCCCGGCGCGGGTGACGGTACGGCTGCGCGACGGCCGCAGCGTCTCCCGCCGCCGCGACATCCCGGTGGGCGCCGCCGGCCCGCAGACGCGGGCGCAGCACCGTCGGCTGGTGCGCCGCAAGTTCCTGGCCAGCGGGGGCCCGGCGGCGGTGGCCGACGCGGTGGAGTCGTTGGAGCGGCTCCCAACGGCGGACCTCGCCGCACTCGTCGAGGCCGCGCTCGGCTGACCGCCGCCGCGGCACCCGCCGCACAGACCACCGCCGCGGCACCGGCCGTGCCGGTGCCGCGGCGGTGGGGCGTCGGGGGGTCAGGCGGGCTGGAGCCGGCGCACCCGGCGCAGCCCGACGAACTGCAGGTCGGCGAAGCCGGCGACCGC
>DATMJT010000612.1:0-5423 GCA_035553735.1 Pilimelia sp. | reverse complement strand
CAGCAGCCATTCACCGCCACGGCGCGGGCAGCCGGCGATCCGGCCGCTCACCGCCGCGCGGGGACGGCCGGTCCGCCGCGCCGGGGAATTGCCGCGCCACAACATCGCCGCGCCCTTCTGCCGGTGGGGTGTCCACTGCAGACCATACGGGGGCACCGGTCGGAGGGCCACCGATTTCCGTGCCCGGGCCGCCCGGTCGGGCGGCCGGCGGCCCGGCCGGTCACCAGCCGCGGGCCCGCCACTGCGGGAGGGCCGGGCGTTCGCAGCCCAGGGTGCTGTCCCGGCCGTGCCCCGGGTAGAACCACGTCTCGTCGGGCAGCCGGCCGAAGACCTTGGTCTCCAGGTCGTCCATCAGGGTGCCGAAGTCGGTCGGGCTGGTGGTCCGCCCGGGGCCGCCGGGGAACAACGAGTCCCCGGTGAACAGGTGCGGGAAGCCGTGTGGGTCGTGGTAGAGCAGGGCGATGGAGCCGGGCGTGTGCCCCACCAGGTGGATCACCCGCAGGTCGCACTCGCCGAGCTGGACCCGGTCCCCGTCCCGCAGCGGCCGCGGCGCTCCCGGGATGGCGCCGGCGTCCGCCTCGTGGGCCAGCGAGCGCGCCCCCGTGGCGGCGAGCACCTCGGTCAGGGCGCCCCAGTGGTCGCCGTGCCGGTGGGTGGTGACCACCGCGTCGAGCCCACCCGACCCGACGAGGTCGAGCAGCCGGTCCGGCTCGGCGGCCGCGTCGATGAGCGCCTGCTCGCCGGTGATCCGGCAGCGCAGCAGGTAGGCGTTGTTGTCCATCGGCCCCACCGACAACTTCGTGATCACCAGGCCGGGCAGCTCGCGGACGTCCGGCGGACCGCCGGGAACGACGTTTCCGGTGTACGCCATGGTCCTCCTCGTCGGCGCGGTGCACCGGCCGGGCGGCCGGCGTGGGTGGACCCGGAGACGGCGGATCGCCCCGCCACCGACCCTAGCGGCCGGGGCGGGTCCGGGCCGCCCCGCCGGCGGGCGAATTCGCTTTCCGACCCGCTGCCGCGCGGCTACCGTCGGAGACGAACGCGCGTCGGTGGAGTCCGCGCGATAGACCGCCGAGGAGGTGGCCCGCATGCAGGTCGCGGTGGGTGCGCCTGGTGGCGCCCCTCGTCCGCTCTGCCCCTGACGGCCACGCGGCCGCAGGCGCCCTCGCCCGTGCCGCCGGCCACCGGTGGCACGGGTCTCGTCACACCCGTGCCCGCCTCGACCGGCGGCGCGGGTCTCCCGCGAAGGCTGCACATGACGCTCGATCTGACGTCCCTGGGTTGGGACGACGCGTACGCGACGGCGTACCACATCTTCGACCATCCCGACTACCGGCCGGGCCGGGTGTCCCGGGCCGACCGCGGGGCGTGCACGGTGCTCACCGCCGCCGGTCCGGTGCGGGCCAGCCTGGCCGGCACGGCGCTGGCGGCGGCCGGGCGCGACCCGACCCACCTGCCCTGCGCCGGGGACTGGGTCGCCGTGCGGGACTGGCCCGACGGCCGGCTCACCATCGAGGCGGTGCTGCCGCGGCGCACCGCGGTGGCCCGGCGCACCGCGGACAAGGACGCCACCGAGCAGGTGCTCGCGGCGAACCTCGATGCCGCCGCGGTGGTGGAGCCGATGGACCCGGCGCCCGAGCCGGGCCGGGTGGAGCGGCTGCTGGCCCTGGCCTGGGAGTCCGGCGCGCAGCCCCTGGTGCTGCTGACCAAGGCCGACCTGGTCGCCGACCCGGCGGCCGTGGCCGCGCAGGTGGCCGACGTGGCGCCCGGCGTGGCGGTGCACGCGGTCAGCGCGGCGACCGGGGGCGGGCTGGAGCCGCTGCGACCGCTGGTCGCCCCCGGCCGCACGCTCGGGCTGCTCGGGCCGTCCGGCGCCGGCAAGTCCACGCTGGTGAACGCGCTGGCCGGCGCCGAGGTGATGGGGGTCCAGCAGACCCGGCGGGTGGACGGCAAGGGCCGGCACACCACCACGTACCGGGCGCTGGTGCCGCTGCCCGGCGGCGGCGCGGTGCTGGACACCCCCGGCATCCGCGCGGTCGGGCTGTTGGACGCCGCGGAGGGCCTGGACCAGGCGTTCGCCGACGTGGCGGCGCTGTCGGCCCGGTGCCGGTTCGCCGACTGCGGGCACGAGGGCGAGCCGGGTTGCCAGGTCCGGGCCGCGCTGGAGTCCGGCGACCTGGCGCCGCGCCGGTACGCCAGCTGGCAGAAGCTGCAGCGCGAGATCGCCTACGAGCTGCGCCGCCGCGACGCCCGGCTGGCCGCCCAGGAGCGGGCGAAGTGGCGGCGGATCACCAGGGAGCAGCGGGTCCGGGGCCATCGCTAGCGGTTCTTGTCGGGGGTCGGGGCTACAGTTGCGGCCGGTGCCGGTCCGGCCGCCCCGACCCCCGCGCCGCAACCCGCGCGGCGGGCTTCTCCGGCGGCCCGGGCGCCCGCGGGTGCCCGCCGGCGCCGGTGCCAGAATCGGACAAACAGCCCGGTAGTCCCCGGGCTTGCCCAGAGCTGCGAAGGCGGGACCGGTGGCCGACCGACTGATCGTCCGTGGGGCGCGTGAGCACAACCTGCGGGATGTCAACCTCGACCTGCCGCGCGACGCGCTTATCGTGTTCACCGGGCTGTCGGGCTCCGGCAAGTCCAGCCTGGCCTTCGACACGATCTTCGCCGAGGGGCAGCGGCGGTACGTGGAGTCGCTGTCGTCGTACGCCCGGCAGTTCCTCGGCCAGATGGACAAGCCCGACGTGGACTTCATCGAGGGCCTGTCCCCGGCGGTGTCGATCGACCAGAAGTCCACCTCGCGCAACCCGCGCTCCACCGTCGGCACCATCACCGAGGTGTACGACTACCTGCGGCTGCTGTTCGCCCGGGTCGGCGAGCCGCACTGCCCGACCTGCGGCGAGCGGATCTCCCGGCAGAGCCCGCAGCAGATCGTGGACCGGGTGCTGGCCATGGAGCCGGGCACCCGGTTCATGGTGCTCGCCCCGGTGGTGCGCGGCCGCAAGGGCGAGTACACGGACCTGTTCGCGGAGCTGCAGGCCAAGGGCTACGCCCGGGCCCGGGTGGACGGCGTGGTGCATCCGCTGACCGAGCCGCCGAAGCTGAAGAAGCAGGAGAAGCACACCATCGAGGTGGTGGTCGACCGGCTCACCGTCAAGCCGGAGGCGCAGCGGCGGCTGACCGACTCGGTCGAGTCGGCGCTGTCCCTGGCCGGCGGCATCGTGCTGCTGGACTTCGTGGACCTGCCCGAGGGCGACCCGCGCCGGGAGCGGCGCTACTCCGAGCACCTGGCCTGCCCGAACGACCACCCGCTGGCGATCGAGGACCTGGAGCCCCGGGTGTTCTCGTTCAACTCCCCGTACGGCGCCTGCCCGGAGTGCACCGGCCTGGGCACCAAGAAGGAGGTCGACCCGGAGCTGGTGGTTCCGGACCCGGAGCGCACCCTGCGCGAGGGCGCCATCGCCCCGTGGTCCGGCGGGCACACGCTGGAGTACTTCCTGCGGCTGCTGGAGGCGCTCGGCGAGGCGGAGCACTTCGACATCGACACCCCGTGGCGCAAGCTCCCGGCCCGCGCCCAGAAGATCATTCTGCGCGGCTCGGCGGACCAGGTGCACGTGCGCTACCGCAACAAGTACGGCCGGGAGCGCTCGTACTACACCGGCTTCGAGGGCGTGGTGCAGTGGATCGAGCGCCGGCACGCCGACACCGAGTCGGACTGGTCCCGGGACAAGTACGAGGGGTACATGCGCGACGTGCCCTGCGCGGCCTGCGGCGGTGCGCGGCTCAAGCCAGAGGTGCTGGCGGTCACCATCGGCGGCAAGAGCATCGCCGACGTGTGCGGCCTGTCGGTGGGCGAGTGCGCGCAGCTGCTCGGGGAGATGACGCTCACCGACCGGCAGAAGATGATCGCCGAGCGCGTGCTCAAGGAAATCAACGCGCGGCTGCGCTTCCTGGTCGACGTGGGGCTGGACTACCTCTCGCTGGACCGGGCCGCCGGCACGCTGTCCGGCGGCGAGGCGCAGCGGATCCGGCTGGCCACCCAGATCGGCTCGGGCCTGGTCGGGGTGCTGTACGTGTTGGACGAGCCGTCCATCGGCCTGCACCAGCGGGACAACCACCGGCTGATCGAGACGCTGGTGCGGCTCAAGAAGCTGGGCAACACGCTGATCGTGGTGGAGCACGACGAAGACACCATCCGGACCGCCGACTGGATCGTGGACATCGGCCCCGGCGCCGGCGAGCACGGCGGGCGCATCGTGCACAGCGGGGCGCTGCCCGAGCTGCTCGCCAACCCCGAGTCGGTCACCGGGGCGTACCTGTCGGGGCGCCGGTCCATCCCCACCCCGGCCCGCCGCCGACCGCGTACGCCCGGCCGGGAGCTGGTCGTCGAGGGCGCCCGGGAGCACAACCTGCGCAACATCACCGTGGGCTTCCCGCTGGGGCAGTTCATCGCGGTCACCGGGGTCAGTGGCTCCGGCAAGTCGACGCTGGTCAACGACATCCTGCACGCCGTGCTGGCCAACGAGGTGAACCGCGCCCGGCTGGTGCCCGGCCGGCACACCCGGGTCTCGGGGCTGGAGCACGTGGACAAGGTGGTCGGGGTCGACCAGTCGCCGATCGGGCGGACCCCGCGGTCGAACCCGGCGACGTACACCGGGGTGTTCGACAACATCCGCAAGCTGTTCGCCGAGACCACCGAGGCCAAGGTCCGCGGCTACGGCCCCGGGCGCTTCTCGTTCAACGTCAAGGGCGGCCGCTGCGAGAACTGCTCCGGCGACGGCACCATCAAGATCGAAATGAACTTCCTGCCCGACGTGTACGTGCCGTGCGAGGTGTGCAAGGGGGCCCGGTACAACCGGGAGACCCTGGAGGTGCACTACAAGGGCCGGACGATCTCCGAGGTGCTGGAGATGCCGATCGAGGAGGCGGCCGGCTTCTTCGAGGCCATCCCGGCCATCCACCGGCACCTGAAGACGCTCGTGGATGTGGGCCTGGGCTACGTGCGCCTGGGCCAGCCGGCCCCGACGCTGTCCGGCGGCGAGGCCCAGCGTGTCAAGCTGGCCTCGGAGCTGCAGAAGCGCTCCACCGGGCGGACCGTCTACGTGCTGGACGAGCCGACCACCGGCCTGCACTTCGAGGACATCCGCAAGCTGCTGCTGGTGCTGGAGGGCCTGGTCGACAAGGGCAACACGGTCATCGTGATCGAGCACAACCTCGACGTGATCAAGACGGCGGACTGGCTGATCGACATGGGGCCCGAGGGCGGGCACAAGGGCGGCACGGTGGTGGCCGCAGGCACCCCCGAGGAGGTCGCCGAGGTGGCCGCCAGCCACACCGGCCAGTACCTGCGCCCGGTGCTGGGCCTGACCGGAGCCGCACCGACCGGCGGGGCGGCGCGGCCCGCCACCCGGCGCGCCGCCGCGGCCAACGGC
>DATMJT010000611.1:0-2160 GCA_035553735.1 Pilimelia sp. | reverse complement strand
GTCCGGGACAAGGACGTGGTCTACACGCTGTTCGACGAGATCGCCCCGCGGTTCGCCAACCGGCCGGGCGGCTACACCCGGATCGTGAAGACCGGTCCGCGCAAGGGTGACGCCGCCCCGATGGCGATCATCGAGCTGGTCGAGGAGCTGGCCGAGGCGGCCCCGGCGCCGGCCAGGGGCAGCGCCCGCAAGGCCGCCAAGAAGGCGGCCCAGCAGGACAAGGTGGCGGTGCTCGCCGGCGAGGCCGATGAGCCCGCGGCCGCGTCGACCCCCGCCGCCGCGGGCGCCTCCGGTGACCAGGACGCCTCCGGTGACCAGGACGCCGAGCCGCCGGTGTCGGCGTCCGGCGAGGTGGCCGCCGACGGCCCGGGTACCCAGGCCGAGGGCGAGGACACGCCCGAGTCGAAGTCCTGACCGGCGGTTCCACGAGTTCGGCGATCGAGGCGCCCCCCGCCCCTGTGGCGGGGGGCGCCTCGCCGGTGCGGGAGGCGGGAGTGCGGGTACGGCTGGATCTCGGATACGACGGCACGGACTTCTCCGGTTGGGCGGCCCAGCCGGGCCGGCGCACGGTCGCGGGGGTGCTCACCGAGGCGCTGGCCGTGCTGTTCGGCCCCGACGGGGCCACCGGCCTGACCGTGGCGGGCCGCACCGACGCCGGGGTGCACGCCACCGGGCAGGTCTGCCACGTCGACCTGCCCGACGACGCGTGGGCCCGGACGGAGCCCACGCTGGTGCGGCGGCTGGCCGCGCTGCTGCCGCCGGACGTGCGGGTGCGCGCGGCGACCGCCGTGCCCGGGGACTTCGACGCCCGGTTCTCCGCGCTGGGCCGCCGCTACGAGTACCGGGTGACCGACGCCCCGTACGGGGCAGAGCCGCTGCGCCGCCGCGACACCCTGGCCTGGCCCCGTCCGCTGGATCCGCGGCTGCTCGGCGAGGCCGCGCGGGGGCTGGTGGGGGAGCACGACTTCGCGGCCTTCTGCAAGCGCCGGGAGCACGCCACCACCGTCCGGGCGATCACCCGGCTGGACTGGCGCCGCGAGGCGGACGGCACGCTGGTCGCCACGGTGGCCGCCGACGCGTTCTGCCACTCCATGGTGCGTAGCCTGGTCGGCGCGATGTTGGCGGTCGGCGACGGCCGGCGCGCCCCCGGCTGGCCGGCGGAGCTGCTCTCGCGCCGCGACCGGGCGGGCGAGGTGACCGTCGCCCCGCCGCACGGGCTCGCGCTGGTCGAGGTGCGCTACCCGGACGACCCGGCCGAGTACGCCCGCCGCGCCCACCAGACCCGCCGCCTGCGCGCCTGAACCGCGTCGGGACGGCCCGTGCCGGACCCGGTCGGGATCGGCCGCGCCGGCGACCGGGTCAGCGGCCCGCGGCCGGGGCCGGGCCGCCGATCGGCATCGTGGCGCGCTTCTCCAGGACCTTGTCGCGCAGGTGCAGCTCGACGATGTCGTAGAGGATCTGGCGGGCGAACGGGTCCGCCTTGGCGAACGCCTTGCCGTCGGCCCGGGCGATGACGCAGTAGATCAGGTAGTGGCCGCGGATGTCCCAGCCGACGTGGGCGGCCGAGGTCGCGATCGGCTCGGTGCCCTTGCCGGCCACCATCCCGGAGAAGCGGCCCTTGCCCGCGTTGACGATGGGCTGGATCTTCTCCTGGGCGAACTCCGCGCCGGCCCGGTCCTCCAGGTTGAAGATGCCGCCGGTGACGAGGTAGGCGCCGTTCGGCGAGCGCAGCGTCGCCCGCACGACCTGGTTGCAGCCCAGGTCCACCATCAGGGCACCGATCTGTCCGGCCGCGGCCACCCGGCAGTCCTTGGCGACCTGGGTCTTGAGGACCCGGTACGGCGGCTCGGCCGGGTTGATGACGATCTGCGCCTGCGGGAACACCTCCTTGGCCGTCAGCGGCGCCGGGTCCACCAGCCGGGAGGTGATGTCCCTCGGCTGGACGGTCGGGCCGGGCGGGGCCGCGGCCCGCGCGTCGCGGCCCTTGCGCTCGTCCAGCACGATCATCCAGGAGCTGAGGCCGCAGATGGCGAGCAGGACCACCACCCCCACCGTGCCGAGCAGGGCGGGGTAGAGCCGGGCGCGCGACGGCCGCCCCTGGGACCCGGTGGCGACGGTGGCCGCGACCGCGGCGCCCCGCGGGGCCGGGCGGCCGTCGCG
>DATMJT010000610.1:0-7504 GCA_035553735.1 Pilimelia sp. | reverse complement strand
GTGTTGATGTAGGCGCGTAGCCGGGCTTCCTGGGCTTCCAGGGAGAACGGCTGGTGCGCTTCGTCGGTGGAGATCCGGATGTAGATCGCCACGCGGACCCGCCGGTGACCTGCCTCGTCGGTGAAGTCGAAGGCGGTGGTCGGTTGGACCGCGCCGTTGCTGCGGGCGGTTGCCGCCTCGGCGGCGGCCTTACGCGCCGCGCGGCGGCCCAACGGGCGTGCCGGGGCGCTCACTGCCGCACCTGCCCGGTGGTGCGCTCGCGCCACGGCCGACGGGTCTGGCCGGGCAGCGCCGGGTACGGGGCGAGCACGCGGTACCCGCGCGCGGCGAGCCGGTCGGCCAGGCTGCGGGCCTGCTCATCGATCGGCCCTTCGCTACTTGGGTGCGAGTCGGCAGAGCGGCGGTCGGTGGCGATCGGGTCTGGGGCGGTCGGCGAGGGGTATTTACGGATCATTGTGCGTCGGGTCCCTTGGTGTGTGGGGTTGCGGTGAGCGGCAGGACTGTCATGCGGGTCGCCGCGAGCGCGAAATGGTCGCGCACGGTGCCCCACCAGCGCCGCAGCTCGGTGGTCGTGGCCGGCCCGACGAGGGCGGCGCGGCGACTGGTCGGATGCACGACCACGGCAACGGCTAATGCGTCGTCGTCGGCGTCCTCGGCGCCGGCCAGCGTCCGGGACACGGCCTCACTCACCTCAGTGATCACTGAGAGGTCGGGGATGGCACCGGCGGCCGGGTGGAAGGTCGCCGGGGCGCACAGCGGTGCCGTGACGTGGCGGGTGCCGGCGGTGGCGACGAGCGGTGTGGGCTCAGCGGTGGGATGCGGGCCATAGGCGACGATCCCGTCCGCGTCGATGATCAACGTGACGAACACGGGAGGGGACTCCGTTCCTTACTCAGGGTGGTGGGGGTGGATGGCGCGGATTCGTGCGCCCAGCGCGGCCGGTCCCGGAAACCCCCGTCACGGCGTGTTTTCGGGACCGCCGCGATGTCGATGAACCCCGACACCGGCGAAGGGATCAAGTCGACGCGCATGTGCGTCGAATGAGTGGCCGACTGCGGATTGGCGCCACGCCCACCCGGGCTTCGCCGCGCAACGGTGTCGGTGGGTCATGGGACACTGCGTGCTGTGAGCAGCCGAGACCAGCAACTACTACGCGAGATCGAAGAGGGCGCACTCGACGACAACACGCCGGTTGCGGCAGTGTTGCGGAAATGCCTCGTGCTCGGCGGCCGGGCCGGGTCCTCGGAGTTGCGTGACTGGGCGCGTCGGGAACTGCGGGGATATGACCGGGGCGAGGATCTTCCGCCTTACCGAACCGTTCCAGCACCGATCCGAATTGACGCTGTGCTCGGCTACAACCGGGTTACAGGGCAGGCCATTGGCCCACACCAGCTGCCCGAGGTCGCGCAGAAGCACATCAAGGAGTCGGTCCCACTCTACTTCAGTATCAGTGAACTAGAGGATATGGCTCGCCAAGAAGGGGGCACGGGAGCTGTCAATATCAGCCTTCCCAGCGCATCCGTGCTCGTCTCACTGATGAACAACGGCATGGATGAGTTTGACCAGATCACAGCTGTGTACTTCTCCGTGTCGCGATCACACTTGCACGGCGTAGTGGATAAGGTCCGGACGACGTGCACTGAACTGGTCGCGGAGCTGCGTGCTGTGATGCCGGACGATCAGGCCATCCCAACTCAGGGGGCTGTCGACCAAGCCGTCCATGTGGTTTTCCACGGGGGCGACCGGCACAGCGTCCAAGTCGTGAACGCTTCGGCGGCACATGGTAGCACGAGCAGGGCGCATGTAGGGTCTCCTGCCCCGACCAAGGAATCGGCGTGGATGCGTTGGCGCAAACGCGGAATCATTGTCGGTATTGCCACCGTGATCGCCGCAGCCGCCGGCGTGGTGACGTGGCTCGAATGGAAACCTTGGGAATAGCCTCATTGCGCTTCTTCGTTGTCCACTCGCGGTCGAGCATCGCGGGTTCCGCTTTCGCCCTTCCACCACTTCGCCAAGATCCCGGAAAGAGTGGCTACGGCTTCCCGGTGTTGCGCTTCCGCAAGTGGCATGAAGGCCGGCACCTGAATGCGAACCCTACGCCGCGTTCCTTTAGGTTGCGCATTGACGCTGCCACCTTTGTCCCTAGCCGGCCTGCCCTGTGCGGCGGGCGCGTTGGTAACGTCACCCTCTTCGGTCGGATTCACGGGGCGACGCTTCGGCTTAGCGGCGTCGTAGCGCCGGCGAAGACGAGGACGTCTTCATGTGCGACGAGCCATTGTGGGTCGCCTTCTTCCAGTGCGGAACGGATGTTGCGTAGTTGAAAGAATGATCCCCTGGGCACGAGTGCGCCATCGCGCATTCCCGCGATGAGCGCGGGGCATCGGTCGATCACCTGGAGCCCGGCGTTCATGCCGGCGGCGAGCACCATGCCGGGGATATCAATAAGTTCGCCGTTTCGCCGGTAGGGACGGGCGGTAACCGCCACCCGCCCATTCGAGGCCAGCACCTCGGCGCACGCAGCGAGGATCTGTGTGAATCCGGCGGCGAGTTCGTCGTGGTCGCGGTATGCGAGGTTGGCCTTGTCGGCCCCGTACCTGTTGTGCAGCTTTCGGACCTTCCCGTGCCGGGAGCCGGGGGTGCGGACGTGCCCGTGCGTGGACGGCCCGTACGGCGGTGACGTGATGACCAGGGCGACGTTGCCCCGCACATTGGCGGCAAGAATGCTGGTCAGGTGGCGGGAGTCGCCGACGTGGATGGCCCCGGTTCCGGTGGCACCCTGTGCGGTGGCCAGTGTGATGTTCTCGGCGGCGAGGTTGGCCCAGCGGGCTTCGTACTCGACGCCGATTCCGTGCCGGCCCAGGTGCATCGCTTCCACGATGGTGGTGCCGATTCCTGCCATCGGGTCCAGCACTAGGTCACCGGGGTTGGTGTAGGTGGCGATCAGGTACCGGGCGATGGCGGGCAGCATCTTGCCGGGGTGGGCCATCGACGCTTTCGTGTACCGGCCACGTCGCTGGTCGCGGGAGCACACCTGCCCGGTAACCCACACCGACCGCGCCACCTCGAAGCCGTGTCGAGAGTCAGGCATGGCGGCCTGCCCGGGGCGAGCGGAAGGCGTACAGGTCGGTGTGCAGGCGGGGGTGCCGGCCCGCCGGCAGCTCCGGCGGTGGTTCGCCGCCGGTGCTCTGGTCGGCGCGGGGTTCGTGCTCCGGCAGCGGTCGGTGCACGGTGATCAGGTGCTGGTGGTAGATCATCCCGGCGGCGCGGGCGGCGGCGATGACGCTGGTGGCGTGCTCGACGTACCGGCCACCGGCGGTCTGGGAGGCGACGGCGCAGATGAGAAATCCGCCGGGCTGCAGCCGGCTGTGGCAGGCGGCCATCCAGTCCACCAGCGGGCTCGTGCGCCCGTCCGCAAGGGCGGCGTACGGCTGTCGGGCGAGGATCAGCCGCAGCGACCGGCAGTCACTGTCGGTGAGGTCGTGTCGGGTGCGGCAGCCGAGCCAGCCGGCGGCCGACGCCACCGTGCGGCTGCGGCCCAGGTCGAGGATGTGGTCCCGGCGCCGGGTGTAGCGGGCGACGAGCTGGGGGGCGGAGTAGTCGGTGAGCCCGTAGCAGTCCACCCGGCCGATGGGGCCGCGGTGGTGCGGGGGTGCGGGCAGGAGCAGGGCGACGGGAACGGGTTCGTGTGCGGGGTGCGGCATGGTCGCGTGGGCCACGTCCGCTGCACGGCGCTGACATATATAGAAGACAGATTTGAGGGTCGGATTCCGCGCTTGCAGGCCGACGACTTTCGCCGAGGGGGGGTGACCGCACACCTTGAACAAGATCGGCTAGAGGTTGAACACGCAGGTCACAGCCTTGATCAGCACTTGTGAGCCACGGCGATCGGCGCCGGAAAAATCTTGCTCGGCGTGGTCGTCGGCCACCGGCCATGAACAAGATCCATCAGGAGGTTGAACAAGATCCCCTGAGGCGTGAACACGCAGCTCGGAGGCCATGAACAAGATCATCCTTGGTTGAACATGTCGCGCCAAGGTGGTTGAACAAGATCACCTGAAACGCGGGCTCCAAGATTTTTCCTGGCTCTCCGACTCGCCTGGTTGACCTTCGGGTGGTGCGGGTCGGCGACGGGGTTGAACACGCAGGTCAGGCCCGTGAACACGCCTGCCCTCGGAGGCGTGGGATGGCGGCTGCGCCGGCCGCAGTCCCGGGGTTGAACACGCTCTGTTCAACCCCCTAGGTGATCTTGAGTGTTCATGATGTGTTCAACCCGGGTGGCTTCATGGGTGGCGCCATCGCCCCGGGACCCGCGAGTTCGCTGGTCCCGGGCGCCTCGCCCACCCGTCCTGGAGCCCTACTCATGCGCCACCGTGTGCCCTGCCCCTCACCCCGCCCGAGCGCCGCCGACCGGCGGCCCAACCCCCCGGACGCCGTCGAGCCGGATGACCTGCTGGACGCGATCGAGTCCCGGTTCCAGCTGCTGTGCGCCGGCCCGTCCCCCCTGTCGGTGGACGGCCGCCGGGTCGGTCACGGCCTGCCCGCCCGCCGGATGCCGCTGCCCGAGCTGGCGGCGGTGCTGATGCACCCAGCCACCTCCTACGACGCCCGCGACGCCGCATGGCGGCTGGTGCTGTCCCGCGCCCGCACCGGCGACCCGGCGTGGGTGGTCGGCGCGGTCGGGATCGCCATTCCCGGTCTGCGCTCCCGGGCGCACTGGCTGCGCCGCACCACCTCCGGCGACGTGGAAGCGACGCTGATGGAGGAGTTCATCCTGGCCATCCGCACCGCCAACCTGCGCGGCCCGAAGGTGCTTTCCCGACTCCTGGACACCGCGTTCGGCGCCGCCCGTGCGGTCCTGCGCGCGAACAGCCCGGCCCGCAGCGGAGAACCAGGACCCCCGCCCGGCTCGACAGTTCCGCCGCCGCCGTTCGGCCACCCGGACATGGTCCTCGCCCGCGCCATTACCGCCGGTGTCATCAGTACGCAGGAAGCGGAGCTGATCGGGGTGACCCGGTTCGAGGACGTCACCGTGGCGCAGTACGCACACGCGCACGGCGAATCCCGCCGCTCGGTGTACCACCGGCGCAGGAAAGCCGAAGCTCGGCTCGTCGCCGCGATCCGCGCCGGGGACCTGACCGACCCCATCACCGAGGTCGTCACGCAGGCCACGATGTCGACAGTGCGTGACCGCACCCTCGACGCATACCGCAACTAGCAAACCTTTCTAAGATCAACATCTTCAAGATCGCGGAATCTGACGCCCGAAATTGTCATCTATAAGTGAGGGCGTTTTCCTCGCCCCGCCGAGGTCCTGACCGGACCCGCTGACGGCGCTGACACCCCGTCACATGATGCCCCGCCTTTCCCCTCGTGAGGAGGTCGGGCCGCGTCGGTCAGACACACGGCAATCAGCGAGGACACGCGCACTCCCGGAAACCCGGCCCCGCCCGGCTTCCGCTCATCACCGCCCAATCGCACGCACACGCGGCCGTCTGCGGCCGAGGTGTGGTGCACCCTCATGAAGGAACACCCAATGTCTTCTCCTCATCGTCACGTCCGCGACCCCCGTTCACCGAACCTGTTGTTCCGCCGCCGCACGCGCACCATTTTGGTACTCGCAGCGACGATTGCCGTCGTCGGATTGGTGGGCACGCCCGCGTACGCGGGCGAGCCGGCGGTCACGGTGGTGGCCGCCGAATCCGTGCAGCAGGTCGTCAACAACCTGCGGCTGTGGCTCATCGGCATCCTCGCCGCCGTCGCCACCTTGTTCCTCACCGTCGGCGGGGTGCGTTACGTCATAGCCAACGGCGACCCCGGCGAGGTCGAGAAGGCCAAGAGCGCCCTGCGCTCGGCCGCTCTGGGATATGCGCTGGCGTTGCTGGCACCGCTGTTCGTCACCATCGTCGCCGGGCTGGTGGCCTGATGCCCCCGACCCGAACCGGAATGGGAGCCGGCGCGGTGCTGACAACCCTTGCCGGCGTGCCCGGTGCCGCGTTTGCCGCACCCACACCCACACCAACCCCGCCAGCGGCCCCGCCGAATGTGGGCGTGGACCCGGACCCGGGAATGTTCGACATCGCCGGGCAGGTCCGCAAAGCGCTGTCGGAGTTCCTGATGTGGGTCGCCGAATCCGGGCTCAAACCCGTGCTCGACGCCCTGGGATCCACCGTGCTCGCCTCACCGGACCTGACCGGCAACGCGCAAGTGAAAGCGATCTGGACCACGAGCCTGGTCGTGGCCAACGCGGTGCTGGTGCTGTTCGTCATCGCCGGCGGCTTCGTCGTCACGACGAGGCACACCCTGCAAGCGCAGCACGGGATGAAGGAGATCCTGCCCCGGCTGACCGTCGGCGCGCTCGCGGCGAACCTCAGCCTCATCGTGTGCGGCAAGGCGATCGAGGCCGCCAACGCCTTGACCGCCGGAATCGCCGGGCAAGGCGTCGACGGGCCGGCCGCCGCCACCGCGATCGGAAACGCGCTGCAGGCCGCCGGGCAGAACAACCCCCTGCTGATCGTCCTGCTCGTACTGGCCGCGCTGGTGATGGCCCTCGTGGTCCTGGTGACGTTCATCCTGCGGATCGCGTTGCTGGTGCTATTGATAGGCGTCGCGCCGTTGGCGCTGCTGTGCCACGCGCTACCCCAGACCGAAGGGATCGCCTACACCTGGTGGCGCGGCCTTGGTGCCTGCCTGGGTATTCAGCTCGGCCAAGCGGTGATCGTGCTGGCCACGGTGAAGGTGTTCCTCACCCCCGCCGGGCCGACGGTGTTCGGGATTCCGGTGACCCCGGGCAGCCTGCTCGGGATTCTGGTGTGCGTCACGATGCTGTGGCTGCTGCTCAAGGTGCCGGGCTGGATGAAGTACGCCGTCCTCGGCCCCGCCGGACGCCGCACCGGACCCGGCCTGCTCACCCAGATCGCCTCGACCGTGGTCATGGTCAAAGGCATCGGCGCCGCCGCACGCGCCCTGGGCGCCGGCACCCACACCACCACACGGGCGGCGCGGCCCCGACCCGCCACCGCCGGACTGGGCACCCGCACCACCGCAACGTCGGCGGCCCGGCGCACACCGGATGCCACCCGGCGTGCCACCGGACGCCCGGCCGCCACGCGCGGCGCAGCGGGCACCCGGCGGGCACCGCTGCGCCCCGTCGGGGCGGCTGGGCCGGCGGCGTTCTCCCACGCCCCGGTCAGCGATACGCCCCTGCCGGCGCCGGGCGGGCGTACCGAGGCTGCGTTCAGCCACCCGACCGCCCCGGCCACACCGCAGCCGGGCCGCTCGGGCACTACCGGGGTGCGGTTCTCAAACCCGGCCACCACGGCGCCGCTGCCGACCCGACCCGGGCGGCCCGTGGCACCGGCGTTCAGCAACCCGCCGCGCACCACGCCGGCACGCCCGGCCAGCTCCCCGGCTCCGGCGGTCACCTTTTCCACGGCCGCAGGGCCGCAGGCGGCGCCGAAACGGCCGCCGGCCCCGGTCGCCCCGGTGTTCTCCGATGCCCCTGCGC
>DATMJT010000609.1:0-7463 GCA_035553735.1 Pilimelia sp. | reverse complement strand
CCCCGCGGCCTCCGCCAGGGCCCGGGCTGCCGCATCCGAACGGCCGGGTCCGCAACGCTGTCGTACCGGGGCCCTACGGTCGGCGACGTGACGGATCCGCGGTACGTCCAGAGCACCCTCGACGGCCTGCTCGACGACCCCGGAGCCCGGTCGCTGCGGGCCACGACGTTCGTGGTGCTCGACCTGGAGACCACCGGCGGCGCCCCGGACGGCGGCGGGATCACCGAGGTGGGCGCGGTCAAGGTGCGCGGCGGTGAGGAGCTGGGCACACTGGCCACGTTGGTCAATCCCGGCGAGCGGATCCCGCCCTTCATCACGGTGCTGACCGGCATCACCCAGGCCATGCTCGCCCCGGCGCCGCCGATCGAGCGGGTGCTGCCCGCGCTGCTGGAGTTCCTCGGCGACGCGGTGCTGGTGGCCCACAACGCGCCCTACGACGTCGGCTTCCTCCGGGCCGCCTGTGCCCGGCACGGCTACCGGTGGCCGGCGCCGCGGGTGCTGGACACGGCGGCGCTGGCCCGTCGGGCGCTGACCCGCGACGAGGTGCCCAACCGCAAGCTGGCCACCCTCGCGGCATACTTCCGCACGCCGCGCCGGCCCAGCCACCGCGCGCTGGCCGACGCGCAGGCCACCGTGGACGTGCTGCACGCGCTGATCGAGCGGCTGGGCAGCCACCGCGTGCACACACTGGGCGACGCCATCGAGTTCGCCCGGGCCGTCTCCCCCGAGCAGCGGCGCAAGCGGCACCTGGCCGAGGGGCTGCCGCACGCCCCGGGGGTCTACGTGTTCCGCGCCGCCGACGACCGCCCGCTGTACGTGGGCACCTCCGTGGACGTGGCCGTCCGGGTGCGCAGCTACTTCACCGCCGCGGAGAAGCGGGCCCGGATCCGCGAGATGCTGGCCGCCGCCGAGCGGGTGGAGGCCGTCGAGTGCGCGCACGCGCTGGAGGCGGAGGTGCGGGAGCTGCGGCTGATCCACGCGCACGCGCCCCCGTACAACCGGCGGTCGAAGTTTCCCGACCGGGTGCACTGGCTCAAGCTCACCGACGAGGCGTACCCGCGGCTGTCCCTGGTCCGGCGGCTGGCCGACGACGGGGCCGCGTACCTGGGCCCGTTCGGCTCGCGCCGGTCGGCGGAGCTGGCCGCCGCCGGCCTCTACGACGCCGTGCCGCTGCGCCAGTGCAGTCACCGACTGTCCACCCGGCGCACCACGCCGGCGTGCGCGTTGGCCGAGCTGGGCCGCTGCCCGGCGCCGTGCGAGCACCGGATCCCGGTGACCGAGTACGTCGCCCGCGCGGTCGAGCCGTTCCGGGCGGTCGCGCACGGCGACCCGGGCGAGGTGGTCGCCGCGCTGCTCGGCCGGATCGAGGCGCTGGCGACGGCTCACCGCTACGAGGAGGCGGCGGTGTTGCGGGGGCGGCTGGCCGCGGTGCTGCGCGCCGCCGTGCGGATGCAGCGGCTGGCCGCGCTGACGGGGCTGGCCGAGCTGGTCGCGGCCCGGCCCGCCGCCGCGGGCGGCTGGGAGCTCGCGGTGGTCCGGTACGGCCGGCTGGCCGCGGCCGGTGTCTCGCCGCCGCGGGCGCATCCACAGCCGACCATCCAGGCGCTGCTGGCCACGGCCGAGACCGTACGGGGCGGCCCCGGTCCGGTCCCGGCCGCCTCGGCCGAGGAGACCGAACGGATCCTGTCCTGGCTGGAGCGTCCCGAGACCCGGCTCGTGCGGGCCTCGGCGGGCTGGGCGTCGCCGGCCAGGGGCGCGGGCCGCTTCCGCGAGCTGCTGACCCGGGCCGAATCCGCCGGCTCGGCCCGAGACTCGTCCGTTCGCCCATGAGCAAGTGACCGATCGGCGCAGGGTCTGCTGATTACCCTGTGAAGAGCGGGTACGCCTGACGGCCTTGTCCGGTTCACGTTGCCGTAGGAGGGGGTGGTGGCGTTGGACATCGACGCCGGGTCCGGCGTCGCCTTCGGCCGGGCGGTCCCCGCCCCGGCGCCGGACGCCGGACTGGCCCGGCGGCTGCGCTCCTTCCTCTCAATGCCCTGGCCGGGCGGCGACGACGATCCGGTGTCCACCCTGGTCCGGACCCATCGGGCGATCCACCCGTACATGGACCCGGCGCTGCTGCGCCGCGGCTACGCGGTCGCGGAGAACATGCACCGCGGCCAGTTCCGCAAGAGCGGCGAGCCGTACATCACCCACCCGCTGGCGGTCGCGCAGATCCTCGCCGAGCTGGGCATGGACACCACCACGCTGGTCGGCGCCCTGCTGCACGACACCGTGGAGGACACCCACTACACGCTGGACGCGCTGCGCGGCGACTTCGGCCCGGAGGTGGCCCACCTGGTCGACGGCGTGACCAAGTTCGACAAGGTCTTCTACGGCAAGGCCGCCGAGGCCGAGACCATCCGAAAGATGATCATTGCGGCGGGCAAGGACGTCCGGGTGCTGATCATCAAGCTGGCCGACCGGCTGCACAACATGCGCACCCTGGACGCCCGCTCGGCGGCCTCCCGGGCCCGCATCGCCCGCGCCACCCAGGACGTGCTGGTGCCGCTGTGCGACCGGCTCGGCATCCAGGCCCTCAAGCGGGACCTGGAGGACGCGGTGCTGTTCCACCTGGAGCCAGCCGCCTACGAGCGGATCGACCAGTACGTCGCCCACCGTCCCGGCTGGGGCGAGTACCTGTCCGCCGTCGCCGGCCAGGCCCGCGCGGCGTTGCGCCGCGGCCGGGTCGACGCCACGGTCACCCCGCGCCCGCGGCACTACTACTCCATCTGGCGGGACACGGTGGCCGGTGACTACCGGGTGCCCTTCGACCTGCCCCGGATCGCGGTGGTGGTGGACGGCCCGGAGACCGACTGCTACGCCGCGCTCGGCGCGATCCACGGACAGTGGCGCCCGGTGCCCGGCCGGTTCAAGGACTTCATCGCCTCGCCGAAGAACAATCTCTACCGGTCGCTGCACACCACGGTGTGCGGGCCGGACGACCGCACGGTCGAGGTCCTGATCCGCACCGAGGCGATGCACCGCTCCGCCGAGTACGGCATCGCGGCCAACTTCCGCTACCCGCAGCCCACCGACCGGGACGAGGCGGCCCGCCTGGACCCGCTGGCCTGGCTGCGCCGGGTGCTGGACTGGGAGCAGGAGACCACCGATCCGGCCCAGTTCCTCCAGGCGCTGCGCGGCGACCTGGCCGAGACCCAGATCCAGGTGTTCGCGCACGGCCAACCCGTGCTGCTGCCGGCGGATGCGACGCCGGTGGACCTGGCGTACGAGCTGGGTACCGAGGTCGGCGACCAGTGCCTCAGCGCCAAGATCAATGGCCGGCTGGCCCCGCTGTCCTCTCCGCTGGCCGACGGCGACGTGGTGGACATCTTCACCGAGGGCGACGTGCGCGGCGGCTTCGACCCCGACACCGCCAGGCCCGGACCGCGCCGGGAGTGGCTGGACTTCGTCAAGTCCCCGCACGCCCGGCGGCAGATCAGCCGCTGGTTCGAGGCGCACCACGAGCCGGGCATCGGCCTGGCCGACAAGGTACGCCTCGGGCGCGGCGCGATCGGCCTGGCGCTGCGCAAGCACGACCGGGGCCTGGCCAGCGACGTGCCGCTGCGCCAGCTCGCCGAGGAGCTGGGCTACCCCGACCTGGAGGCCCTGCTGGTGGCGGTGGTGGACCGCACCATCTCTGCCGACGACGTGGTGGAGCGCCTCATCGCCCGGGTGGACCAGCGCCTGCCGTGAGCGAGCGCAGCGAGCGAACCATGGGCACAGTGCCCGCGCGAGCGCATCCCCGAGCAACGCGAGGGGATCGCGTGAGCGAGCGCAGCGCGCGAACCATGGGCACAGTGCCCGCGCGAAGCCGGCTAGCCTGGCTCGCATGACGCAGGCAACCACGGGCCCGGCGCGGTGCGCACCCGACGCCGAACAACGCCGGGCCGTCGCGTGACGGCGGCCCCGGGCCGCTCCCCGCTGCGCGACCGGTTGGTCTCGGCCGGGTACGGCGTGTTCTACCGGATCCCCCACGGGCTGCGGGTACGGCTGGTCCGGCTGGCCGTACGCAAGTACGTGGTGGGCGCCGTGGTCTTCGTCCGCGACTCCGCGGCGGCGCCGCCCGGCCGGCTCCTGCTGCTGCGCCAGCCGCCGGGCCGCGGGTGGTCGCTGCCCGCCGGGCTGCTGCGCCGCCGGGAGGAGCCGACGGTCGGAGCGGTCCGCGAGCTGGCCGAGGAGACCGGGATCCGACTGACCCCGGAGGACCTGCGTCCCGCCGTGCCCAACGCGGTCGTGCACGCCAAGGGCTGGATCGATCTGGTGTTCGAGGCCGAGGTGCCGGCGTCGGACACGGCGTTGTCGGTGGACGGCGCGGAGGTCTGGGAGGCCGCCTGGCATCCGGTGGGTGATCTGCCGCCGCTGAGCGGGCCCACGGCCCGACTGCTCGGCCGGTACGGCATCGGCCCGCTGGCCGGACCGGCGCGGTGAGTCCGCACCGTCCCCCGCATCCCGTGCCGCCGGGCGGGGCGCCGCCCGGTGGCCCGGCGCCGCCCGACGGGCTGTGCGCCGTGGTGCTCGCCGCCGGGGAGGGCCGGCGGCTGCGCCCGCTCACCGCGGGCGTGCCCAAGGCACTGTGCCCGGTCGGCAACGTGCCGCTGCTGGACCGGGCGCTGGCCCGGGTGGCCGGGCTGGGCCTGACCGGCGCCGGCCTGGTCGCGGTGAACGCGGCCTACCTGGGCGACCAGGTGGCGGCGCACGTCGGTGACCGGGCCACGCTCTCCCGGGAACCGGACGGCCCGCTGGGCACCGGCGGGGGGATCGGGCGGTTGCGCGACTGGATCGCCGGCCGCGGCGTCCTCGTCGGCAACGCGGACGCGTACCTGGCCGCCCCCGGCGTTGCCCCGGGCCCGGACATCGCCGCGCTGCTGGCCGGTTGGGACGGCGAGACGGTCCGCCTGCTGGGGCGGCCCGCCGCGCCGGGCGGGCGCGGCGAGTTCGGCCCGTGGAGGTTCGCCGGGTTCTCCCTGCTGCCCTGGCGCTCCGTGCGCGACCTGCCCGCGGGACGCGCCGAGCTGGTGACCCGGGTGTGGCGGCCGGCGGAGGCGGCCGGCGCGCTGGAGGTGGTCGGGTACCCGGGCACCTACCTGGACACCGGCACCCCGGCCGACTACCTCGCCGCCAACCTGCACGCCGCGGGCGACGGCCGCCTGGTCGCGCCGGGTGCCGAGGTCACCGGCGTGGTGGAGTGCGGCGTGGTCGGCGCCGGCGCGGTCGTGCGGGGCGCGGTGGTGCGCGGCGTCGTCTGGCCGGGCGGGTACGTCGGTCCGCGGGAGCGGCTGGTGGACGCCGTCCGGGTGGGCCGGGACCTGACCGTCCACGCCCGCCCCGCGGAGCCGGCCGGGCGTACGGATCCCGTCGGCCCCGCGGGCGGCGCCGATACGATGAGGCGACCCGCCGCCGAGCCAGAGGAGTCCGGGTGATCACCGCCATCGTGCTCATCGACTGCGCCACCGACGAGATCCCTGAGGTGGCCGAGGCCCTGGCCGATCTGCCCGGAGTGAGCGAGGTGTACTCCGTCGCCGGCCACGTGGACCTGATCGCGATCGTGCGGGTCCGCGAGTTCGACCAGATCGCCGAGGTCATCGCCGGCGGGATCTCCAAGGTGCCCGGTGTGATCAGCACCGAGTCGCACATCGCGTTCCGGGCGTACTCGCGGCACGACCTCGAGGAGGCGTTCGCCATCGGGTTCGCCGACGACGCGAGCTGACCCGGCGCGATCCGACCGCCCGGGGACGTCCGGGCCGGCGGTCACTCCTGCGTCTGGGCGTGGGCGGCCGCGGCGATCCAGCGGTCCAGCACCGACTCCGCGGCCCCGCTGTCCACGGACTCGGCGGCCCGGGTCAGCGCCGCGCGCAGCGCCGCCGTGACGTCGCCGCCCAGGCCGTCGTGCGCGGCGAGCGCCGCCGCGGCGTTGACCAGCACCGCGTCGCGCACCGGGCCGGTCTCGCCGCCGAGCAGCCGGCGGACCACCGCGGCGTTGAAGGCCACGTCGCCGCCCCGCAGGTCCTCGGGCCGGGACCGGGGCAGGCCCAGCTCGACGGTGTCGATCAGGGTCTCCCGGACCGCGCCGTCGTGGGCGACCCAGACCCGGGTGGGCGCCGCCGTGCTGATCTCGTCGAGGCCGTCCTCGCCGCGCACCACCAGGACCGAGTCGCCGCGCCGGGCGAACACCTCGGCCATCACCGGGGCCATCCGCCGATCGAAGCAGCCCACCGCACCGGCGCGCGGCCGGGCCGGGTTGGTCAGCGGCCCGAGCACGTTGAACGCCGTCGGCACGCCCAGCTCGCGCCGGGGTACCGCCGCGTGGCGCATCCCGGGGTGGTAGCGGGCCGCGAAACAGAAGCCGATGCCGACCTCGGCGACGCACCGCGCCACGCCCTCGGGGCCGAGGTCGAGCGGGATGCCCAGGTGCTCCAGCACGTCCGCGGTGCCGCAGGCCGAGGACGCGGCGCGGTTGCCGTGCTTGACCACCCGCACGCCGGCGCCGGCCACCACGATGGCCGCCATGGTGGAGATGTTCACGGTGTGCGCCCGGTCGCCGCCGGTGCCGACGACGTCCACCGCGCTGCGGCGGACGTCCTCCGGCAGCACCACCGGGGTGGCGTTGGCCAGCATCGCGGCCACCAGCCCGGTCAGCTCGTCGGGCGTCTCGCCCTTGGCGCGCAGGGCCAGCGCGAACCCGGCGATCTGGGCCGCGGTGGCCGAGCCCGCCATGATCTCGCCCATGGCCCATGCGGTGTCCTCGGCGGACAGCTCCTCACGGCGCAGCAGCGTCGCCAGCAGGTGCGGCCAGGTGCGGTCGCCCATCGTGGGCCTCCGGGGGTGGTGGGGTCTCAGGCGGGCAGGGCCCCGCCGGCGCGGGCCCGCAGCAGGCCGGCGACCGTCTGACCGGTGGCCATCGGGTCCAGCGGGTGGGTGAGCGTGGCGTCCACCCGGGCGTACGCGGCGAGCCAGCGGTCGGCGGCACGGGCGATGACCACGGCGATCGGCGGGACGTCGTCCAGCTCGTCGCGCAGCTGCCGGGCGATGCCCAGCCCGCCGCCCGGGCTCGCCTCGCCGTCCAGCAGGAGCAGGTCGACCTCGTAGTCGTGGAGCAGGCGCACGCACTCGGCGTACGTGTCGGACTCCACGAACTCCACCGCCAGGTCGGCGGCCGGGCGGGGGCCGACCGCCAGCCGCATCCGCTCGCGCACCCGGGGGTCGTCGCTGTAGAGCAGGACGGTGTGCACTCGCTCGGTCATCGCTGCCTTTGCTCCCACCTCGTAGCTGCCCGCTGATGGTACCGGCCGGGCCTCACCCGGCGCCGCGCTCCCCGGCCGCCGGCGCCCGGGCGGCGCGGGCCTCGGCGGAGCCGGCCGCGGCGGTGGGGGCGTGGGGGGCGGACCCGGCCGCGGCGGCGCGGGCCTCGGCGCGGTCCAGCT